>NZ_CM001403.1:6929971-6932776 GCF_000166195.2 Mucilaginibacter paludis DSM 18603 | reverse complement strand
ATGACTCTCACCCTGGTCATTTGCGTTGGCCGGAGTTACTTTGATATCGTCTTTTACCTACTTTTGATTTCAAATTCAAATTGTACAGATGCTCCCGCTTTCATCCCACTTCCTTTTGTTCCGGGGAATGTCTCTGCAATAACTTCCGGCAACGCGAAACGGGTGGAATCTCTGATACGGATCTCCAACCCTTGTGTTTGTTCTTGCGGTAACTCAACTGCTATTAATTGCTCAAAAACGGCTTGTACAAATTTTGTCATATTGCTGTGATGTCTTTGATGCAATGCCTGCTTCGAAATATCAAGCCCATCCCTCCGCATTAACTGCATACTCATGCCGTTAAACGATTGATCTCCATCAAATAACGCCATATCCAATAGTTCCTTGCCTCCCACTTTTCGTTTGCGTTGTATAGCCTCTGTTTTACGGGCCAGGCCATCTAACACCGTTGGTTCAAATAGTTCCGAACTCATTCGCTCGAATAATGACTGCAATTTTGCAGTTCCGATTCTTGCTCTAAAAAAATTTTATCCCTTTTTTTTCTAAAGTTGACGGCTATGCTCTCAAGAGGGGAATCGCGCTCTCCCTCGCTTTTTTTACTGTATCAATTCATCAAATACACCTTCGGCGCTTCGGCTGCCAGTTCCCAATACAGGGGTTTAATTTGCAGGCTGCTGCCTTTGGCTATTGTTACGCCGTCAAAATCAACCTCGTCGTTCGGCAGTTCGCAACCGGGGGTTGTTTCCAGCACGTAGCCTTTAAACATTGTCCAGTGGATGGCATCTAAGCGGATGTACGCTACCCGCTTGCCCTGCCGGGTGTAATGGTTAATGCAGGCGGCTACCATATCAACGGCTATGTTGCCGGTGGGTTTGTAAGGGCCTTTTTTTATCATTGTCATTTGCTGTGCTACAAATATAATCAATATACTATTTTGGAATATTAAAATCCGCAGATTTATTTTTCATCCCGTTTTACAGGGATCTTGGTGAGCTCGGTAAAGTAGTCCGCATCAATTTCCAGTCCGGCCTGTTTCAGGGTTTGGGCCACTTTGGCCAGGTTAAGGGCGTTGCTGGTTTGGCGGGTGAGGGTTTCCTGCACCTCGTCGTTGTTCTGCAATACAAACTTAACCCCTTTGGGCATCTGGCCAATGGCGGCCAGCTTGGGGAACAGCTGTTTGTTAATTACGTTCTCCATCATGCGGCCGTCCTCAATCTGCACTTCGGATAAGGCCTTTTGCACCGGACTCTCGTTACCGCCCTGCTCCGATCCTAATTTGCCCGCCGTGCTGTCCATCGCGTCCGAGTGGCCCAAAATCAGCTTGCTGATCTTTTTTTCGCAGCGTTGCTCCAGGTTGTCGTAACCATTCCAGCCGGTGCCGGCCAGGGCGGCCTCTAAAAATTCAATATCATCGTTCGGGTCGGTAATGGCATAGCCGTTGGCACCCATGTTGGCTACGGCCTGCTCCAGTTCGCCGCGTTCGGTTTCGTCCTGCTTGGTGGTTTTGGCGTGTACGTAGGGCATGGAAAAGCGCTCCACAAAATCACCGTTGTAACCCAGCAGATTACGCAGAAAAATTTCGTACAGGGCCACGTTGTAAAACAAGCCGTAGCCGCAGGGGCTTATGCCGGTTTCGCTCGGGGTGGTTACGTATACGTGCCAGTTTTTAACCTCATCGGCCCTAAAATCCTGCCCAACAACGGCATAATCGTAAGCCGTAACGTTAAACCTGTCGGGGCTTACGTTCCAGCGTTTTACAATAGATAGGTCGGGCAGGTCGTTATCAATAATATCGCCCAGCGCAATAAGCGAGTAGCCGTAAAAAATCGCGTCAAGCACATAGTTCTGAAAGTTGAGGAACCACTGGCACTCGGCCAGCGCCTTGGTAGCCTCCGGCAGCGCCTTGCCATCGGCATCCTGCAGCTCAAAGCGCCGTAAGGTGGTTAAACGCTTTCGCTTTAAGGTACAAGCCTTTACATGGCCGTTAAGGGCGGTATCCAAATACATGCGCTGCATTTTAATGCGCTGCGGGTAATAGGCCAGCTCGGCCTCGGTAATGGCATCGCGCCACATTTTAACATCGGTTTTAAGGCGCATCAGCTGCACCGGCGCCATATAGCGCGCCAGGTTATGCCTTACCGCGCCGGGCAGGGTGCTGCTACCGGCCAAGCCGTTAACCCCATCGGCCAAACCCTGCATGGGGTTGGCATAGCCCAGGCCCGGCAAATTGTTTTTTGTTGCTTTTACTCGTATTCCCATAAGGCTGTTTTGTTAATAATTGTATTGCGACCTAACCGACCCACCGTACCTGATCTTATTGCCCGCAAAGGGCTGCCTGAGCGGCAAATTGGGCGTAATATTACCCTCCCCGGCATCAATCAGCCAGTTAATGGCCTCGCGGTAATTCTCCTTGCGCAGTTCGGGTATGCTCATGGGGCTAATGCGCTGGTGAGCGTAAAACAGCACCAGGTCGGCCATAATTTGCAGCATCTGCTGGCTGCGGTTATCGCCCGGCGTCCAAAAAGCGGTATCGGTAATCAGCGTACCGGCTGGCACCGCGTACGGCTCGCCCCCATCCCACTGGTTATAACCCGGCGCGCCGGGGAAACTATTAACCGGCGGTATATTTTGCAGCTTGCCCACCTGTAGCAAGTAGCTGTCGCTGTACACTGCCGATGCCTGCAAGGCCGTATACACCTTGCCCTGGTAATACACCCGGTCGCCTTTGTTATAAGCGGCGCCAATGTTAAACCGCGGCTGCGGATAAGCCACATAGTACAGCGCGTAGCGGGGGCCAACCAACTG
>NZ_CM001403.1:6926871-6929871 GCF_000166195.2 Mucilaginibacter paludis DSM 18603 | reverse complement strand
TCTGCTGGCCATCCTTCACCACAAAATAACGTACCAGGCCCGATACAATAAAGGCAATATCGTTACAAACCGTTCCGGCCTGTGAAAAAAGTTCTTTTTTATGCAGATTTTTAAACCGCAGGTGCGATTGAAAAATTTGCCATTCCTCATCATTTAAAATTATAAATGCTTCCAGGTATTTCCTGAAGAGGCCAAACTTGTTCTCAATTAGCGTACCCATAACCTGTCAATTAAAAAAAATACGGCAAACACCACGCTGGCTATGCCATTGGTAGTCATGAAGGCGAAATTTACACGGCTTAAATCGTTCGGTTTAACCAGCATGTGCTGATAGATTAGCATGCTGCAAAAGAAAACGATACCTAAGTAATAGGGCCAGCCCACAACGGTATAAACAGCAGGCAGCATAATAAATATGGCCGAGAGTACGTGCAAAAAAGTAGATAGGCGGAGCGCGTTTATCTTACCCAGGTAGGCGGGGATGGAGTGCAGCTTCTCGGCACGGTCAAAATCCTCATCTTGCAGAGCGTAAATAATATCGAAGCCGCTTACCCAGCATAAAACAGATAGCGAGAAAAATATAGGCAACAGTGCAAATTGGCCGGTAACTACCAGGTACGCGCCAATAGGGGCTAACGACAGACCAAGGCCCAACACTAAATGGCAAAGGGCGGTAAAGCGTTTGGTTGCGCTGTAACCCAATACAACCAGCAAGGCCACCGGTGACAGGTAGAAACACAGGCTGTTAATAAACCAGGTGGTGGCTATAAACAGGGCGCAGTTAATCAGCGTGAAGGTTAATGCGGCTTGCGCGGTTAACCTGCCTGCCGGTATATCGCGCACTTTGGTACGCGGGTTTTTGGCATCAATATCCCGGTCCAGGTAGCGGTTAAACGCCATGGCCGAGTTACGCGCAAAAACCATGCACATCAGCATACAAACCAGCTTTTGCCACTCAAACGGGTGGTTGGTGGTAGTCACTGCCAAAAAGAAGCCAATGATGGCAAACGGCATGGCAAAGATGGTATGCGAGAAGGTGACTAATGAGAGGTATTTTTTCATATTTGTTAAAAGTTGCCCTCTGTTTAAAGGGGGATTATATGTTGTGCTTTAAATAGTGATCTCTTTTCTATCTCACAAAACACACCCCTTGCCCCTCTCGAGAGGGGAGCCTCCTTCGCTGGCCCAAATTGCAAAAGCGGCGGCCCGCGCGATTCCCCTCTCGAGAGGGGAGCCTCCTTTACTGGCTCGAATTGCAAAAAGCGGGGGGGCGTATTCTGCGCTATACTCCTAACTAAACTCCCTGATTTTTCCCGCCACCAAACATGGCGGCGGCGGCTTTGTAATCAAAATTATTATTAATCGATCCAACAAAATTCAAAACCTCTTCGCGGCCGGTTTGTAGTTCGGCCGAGGTAATGAAAATAGTTGGTATATCCTCAAATGTGGTGAGTAAGGCTTTTTTAAAGGCGCTCACATTCTGGTCGGTTTTAACGCGCGACTGCTTATCGGCCTTGGTGAAGATCAAGGCGAACGATAGTCCTTTTTCGCCAAGCCAGTTGCAAAATTCAAGGTCTATTTTTTGCGGCTCAAGGCGGCTGTCTATCAGCACAAAAACCGTTTGCAAACTTTCGCGCTTATCCAGGTAAGTACGTATAAATTTATTCCAGTCTTCCTTTTTACTTTTCGATATCCGGGCGTAACCGTATCCGGGTAAATCCACCAGGTACCAGTTATCGTTAATCAAAAAATGATTAATCAACTGGGTTTTACCCGGTGTTTGCGATGTTTTGGCAAGGCCCTTTTTATCAACCAGCATATTAATTAACGATGATTTACCAACGTTAGAGCGGCCAATAAAAGCATACTCGGGCTTTACAGCCGGTGGTAGTTTTGATACCTGGGTGTTGCTGCAAACAAAATCGGCACTTTTTACAATCATGCCGCAAAGTTAATGCTTATTTAGTTATTGCCTTGTTAAACTTAAACAGCAATGTTAAAAGGAAATATCTTTTTATAATTTGCGATTGAACATCGGTAATAGAGTTTGCCCCGGCGTATTGGTAGGCGCTCACATTTTGGTTAAAAATATCGTAGCAGGAAAGCTTGATTTCGCCCCGGTCTTTTTTGAGCAACTGGTGGGCAAGGCTCATGCTAACCAAATTAATACTTTTTTGAAATCCAGCGCTGGCCAGTGGGTTATAAGTGTAATTATAACTGCCTTCAATATCGATTTTGCCGGGTAGGTGGCTCATGAAATGGGTATCAACACTGTGCGACGTATAAGCCACATTATTGTAATTAACGCCTGTGTACGTAGTAATGTTACGGTTTATGGAGTAAGCAGGTTCAAACTCGATAATATCCTTCCAATTGACAGACAGCCGCCCGGAAGCACTTATGGAATAATTGTTCTGGAAGCCTTCGTCCTGGTTGAGCTGAAAAAAATTGTGGTATACATAACTAAAAATGTTGGTTGAAACTCCAATAGTGATATCGTTAATTTTTTTAAATTTTTTACCGATGTTAAATCCAAGCGAACCATTATACTGTCCGTTACGGTTAACCGGAGAACTTGTAGATGCGCCTACGCTGCTAATGGTGCGTCGCCGGTAAACACTGTTTTCCTCAAGGGTAAAATTGCTGTACACGCTGGTGTTAACCTGGCTCTCGGGCTTGTAGCTGTAATAATTGGCCGAAAAATTATTCCTTTTAGTTGGTTTTAAATCGGGATTGCCTGTATAGCTTGATACCGGGCTATACACATATTTAATAGGCTGCAAATCGTTAATGCTGGGTTGCGATATGTTGGCATCGTAACTTAGCGTCATATCGCCCAGGCTTAACCTGAGGTTGGGCAATATAAAAAGATAGTTTTGGTTAAGATCTGGTATGTTTTTATTGAATTGGTTATCAATTTGTTGCCATTGTGTTGAAAGGCCGGCTACCAATGTTATTTTTTTAGTGATGTTATAAGTGATGCCGGGGTGTACACTTTCT
>NZ_CM001403.1:6837976-6926771 GCF_000166195.2 Mucilaginibacter paludis DSM 18603 | reverse complement strand
ATGTGTTGACGGGGGTAAGCAAAAAGGCAGGCAATTGAACACTTTGCCCCTTGCTGATGCTGATTGGTCCACCGCGGTAGCTGCGATAGCCCAGCATAGAAACCATCACGCGATAATTACCATCCATTATCCTATCAAAATAAAAGCTGCCATCTGCGTTGGTCAACAGGGTTTTTAACCGTTACGGAATCTTTTACGTTTAACAGTATCACGGTAGCGGGTTGGTAACAATAAAGTTAAACCCTGCCCGCTCTTTGAATCCCTTACTGGTGGTACTGCCTTTCTTTTTATTGTACTTTTCAGTATTGGCTATCCGCCTTGCCTTGAGCTCTTCACTTACCGGTTCTATTATTATCCTTACCGGCATCTTATCAGCTCCGATATATACCTGTTGATCAAATACGCCGGTTATGCCTTGTAGTTTCGACAACTCTAACTTTTTGGTATTGGTCGTCCTTTAATAGATAAATCGTTGTTTTCGGACATAATTTATTAATAAAGAAAGCTTTGACTTTGTTAATATTGTTCATATAACTCAAGTGAGTGTAACCCAGATCTCTCATATATAATACCCCCGGCTGAATTGATGCCTTGTCCAGATGACTCTCACCCTGGTCATTTGCGTTGGCCGGAGTTACTTTGATATCGCTTTTACCACTTTTGATTTCAAATTCAAATTGTACAGATGCTCCCGCTTTCATCCCACTTCCTTTTGTTCCGGGGAATGTCTCTGCAATAACTTCCGGCAACGCGAAACGGGTAGAATCTTTGATACGGATCTCCAAGCCCTGTGTTTGCTCTTGCGGTAACTCAACTGCTATTAATTGCTCAAAAACGGCTTGTACAAACTTTGTCATATTGCTGTGATGTCTTTGATGCAATGCCTGCTTCGAAATATCAAGCCCATCCCTCCGCATTAACTGCATACTCATGCCGTTAAACGATTGATCTCCATCAAATAACGCCATATCCAATAGTTCCTTGCCTCCCACTTTTCGTTTGCGTTGTATAGCCTCTGTTTTACGGGCCAGGCCATCTAACACCGTTGGTTCAAATAGTTCCGAACTCATTCGCTCGAATAATGACTGCAATTTTGCAGTTCCGATTCTTGCTCTAAAAAAATTTTATCCCTTTTTTTTCTAAAGTTGACGGCTATGCTCTCGAGAGGGGAATCGCACTTTCCAACCGCTTTTGAAACTCCCCTCTTGAGAGGCCAGGAGGTGCGGCTGCAAGGGGTGTGTTCGCCGCGCGACGAACGATGCTGACTGCGTTCTCATCCTATCGCGAACTCAAATTTTACTTTTTCTGTACAGTTAAATTATTTTAGGCTTGTTAAATTAGCCGTCGCCATAAACACAGGTTAAATGAAAAAATCCAGGTTAATATTCAGGCAGGTGAAGGCTTTAGCTGGCAACCAGGGCGAAGAGTTGCAGGCTCTTATCTGGCCGCTTATCTGTTATTCACCAAAAATTCCGCTCAGGTTACAGCAGGAGCAATTGCTGGCCGAGGCCTCAAAATTTAGCCTTCCCGTTCTCGATCCTCACTTCACCCAATCCCAATTAACATTTCATGGCTTTAAATGGGGTAGCGGCAAGCATAAAGTATTGCTCACCCATGGCTGGGGATCAAAGGCTGCCGATTTTTTCGACCTGATTGTATTGCTCAGGGAAATAAACGACCTCGAGATCATCGCCTTCGACGCGCCCGGCAACGGCAGTTCCGAGGCCGAACTATCAAACCTGCTGCTCTACGTACAGGCAGCAAAAGCCGTTATACAAAACTATGGTGCGCCGCATATCGTTATTGGCCATTCGTTAGGGGCTATGGCCAATATCATCGCGCTACAGCAAACAGGCGTTACACCGTCGTTGTTAATCAGCCTGGCGCCGCTTATCCGGCTAAAAGAAAACTTTATGGCTACACTGGCCGCCGCCGAAGTGGCCGACACCGTGCAGGCCATGTTTTTTGAGCGCTTCGAAGCTATCTTCAATATGTCTACAGCGTATTTTAACTGGGATAATTTTTATCATTTCGGGTCGGCAATAGAGCATCGGCTGGCCCATACCCGGCAGGATCTCATTGCTCCTTACGCTTATCTTCATGAGTTTTTAACCCGCCACCCCGAAATTGACGCACATCATTACGACGATACTACCCACGAAAGGATGCTAAGAGAACCCGCAGTTATTGCCGATGTGGTGGATCTGATTAAAACCAGGCTACGGTAAATAAACCATAAAAACTGGGCGTTCCCTCCTCCGTCGGGCGCGCTTTCCACTGCAAGTCCTCATTTCGCTACGCTGCATTCCGGGCTTTCCGTTGCAATCGCTAACGCGAAATATGGATTGAATGACCACTGATTTGAAGGATGATTAATTTGATTGCACTGATTCTTTGATTGATTGAAAAATATTCGTGCAACTAACCATCATAATCCCCTAAACTCAAAACCCTTTTTGCTCCAATACTTCATGGCCCTCGGTAAAACATATTCCAGCCTCGAAAAAGCCTTCAGGCTGTCATGGAAAACCACAACCGATCCATTTTCGGTAGCCTTCAGCACATTGTGCAGGCAGGTATTAGGTTTAAGAGCGATATCGAAGTCGCCGCTCAACACATCCCACATCACAATTTTTAAACCCGGTGCCACAGTTTGTAAAGCCTTAATCTGCGATTTTTTAATGCGCCCGTACGGCGGCCTAAACCACCTGCTATGCAATAAGCTATCACATTTTTTAAAGTTATCGGCATACGTTTCGGTATCGGTTGCCCAGCCGCGTAAGTGGTTAAAAGTATGGTTACCTATGGTATGCCCATCTGCTTTTACCTGTTCAAAAATGTCGTTGTTTTTAACCACGTTATCGCCAATACAAAAAAAGGTGGCCAGGGCATTATATTGTTTTAAAGTTTTTAATACAAACGGTGTAACAATGGGTATAGGTCCGTCGTCAAAGGTCAAATAAATGCAATGCTCATCCCGGTTAAGGTTCCAGATGAGGCCGGGGTAAAGTTTTTTTAACAGCGATGGTGTTTTAACCAGGTACATGGCATCAAATAAAGTAAAATGTATCTGTAAAATTATAATATAAAATCAGGCATCAGTGTACTACACTAATTTACAAACAAATATGAATTTAAACATACTATCTTTTAACATCAGTAAAGTATTAACAGTGGTTATTGTTGGTTCATTATTGTTGTTAAGTGCCGCATTAAAAACCAGTGCGCAGGAAGTGATCACCCTGCAAAAAGCCATCGATCGTACGCTCGAAAGAAACCTCACCATCAAACAAGCGCAGTTTAACGAAGCCATAGATGTTGAAAACGTAAAGCAAGCTCAATATAACCGCCTGCCTAACTTAAGCGCCAACCCGCAGGCATCATTTAACTATGGCCGCAGTGTCGATCCATCAACAAACCAGTTTGTTAACCAGAGTATTTTTGGCTTAAGCGGCAGTGTTACATCGCAGGTATTACTTTTTCAGGGTGGCTTACTAAAAAATCAGATCCTGCAAAACAAGCTTCAGCTTGATGTTGATAAAAGCAACACCGCTAAAGTAAAAAACGACCTGGTTTTAAACGTGGTAACTACCTACCTTTCCGTTTTAAGCAACCAGGATCTGCTTAAAGCATCTGTACAACAGGTCGACATCAGCCAGCAAACCTTAGACCGGACACAGAAAAACTTTGATGTGGGAAACAATACCCTGGCCGACTTATCGCAGGCCAAGGCCCAGGTATCAACCGCCCAATTAAACCAAACCACGGCTCAAAACCAACTGGATATATCCATTTTAACGTTGAAGCAATATATGGAAATGGACCCTGCCACCGATATCACGGTAGAAAAACCTGATGTTAGCAAGCTAACGGATATAAAATCGCTGTATAACGCGCAGGATGTTTTTAAGGATGCTGTGAGTATTAACCCCGATGTGCGCCTGGCCGAGGTGCAAAAGCAATTAGCTTATCAAAACATTAACGTGGCCAAAAGTTATTACTATCCAAGCTTATCGCTTTTCGGCTCGCTGGGTTCAAACTATTCTGATGCCCGTAAAAACGGATCAATAGTGTCAACAGGTGCTTTCGAAACCATTGGTGTGGTAAGCGGCACCAATACACCGGTAGTTACACCAGCCTATTCACAAGTATACAGCAAGTATCCGTTTATGGATCAGCTGAGCGATAACTTTAACCAAAGTGTAGGTATATCTTTACAAATACCAATTTTTGGCAGGTTTGCTACGCGTACATCGGTACGTAAAGCCAAAATCAGCTACCAGATAGCCGAGGTTGGTGCCCAGCTTGCCAAAAACAACCTCAACAAAACCATCAGCCAGGCGGTATTGGATGTTAGGGCTGCCGATAAAAAATACTACTCGGCACAACAAACTTACCAATCCAATAAAGAGGCTTATAACGTGATGCAGCAACGCTACAATGTGGGCCTGGTAAACTCGCTCGATTATAATACATCGTTAACCACTTTAAATAAATCGGAATTTGATATGATACAGGCCAGGTATGAGCTTATCTTCCGCAGTAAAATAATCGACTATTATCTCGGTAACCCTATCACACTTTAATCAAACCAAAATCCATCAATCATCATGGGAAAAACTACAAAATATATTTTGATAACGCTGGGCGCTTTAATTGTACTGCTTATAGTTTTAAAAGCGGCCGGGGTAATAGGCAAACCGGCAAAAACACAGGTAGCTACCGATAAGGCCGAAAAACGTAATATTGTGGAAACGGTATCGGCCAGCGGTAAAATTAAACCCGAACTTGAAGTGAAGATCAGCTCGGAGGTATCGGGCGAAATTGTGGAACTACCTATAAAGGAGGGTGATATTGTTAAAAAGGGCCAATTGCTTTGCCGCGTACGGCCGGATATCCTGAAATCGGGATATGAGCGGGCCGTAGCGTCGTACAATACCCAAAAGGCCAGTGTAGGCAATGCCAGCCAGATGCTTAACCAGGCCAAGGCTAATTTTGCCAACTCAGAAGCTAAATATAAAAGAAGCAAGGAGCTGTACGAGAAGAAAGTACTCTCGGCTTCGGAATTTGATGCCGCCACTGCCGACTATGCCTCGGCAAGGGCAAACCTGGAAGCAGCACGCCAAAACCAGATAGGCTCAAACTACGGGCTGGCGCAATCGTCGGCATCGGTAAAAGAAGCTCAGGATAACCTGGCTAAAACCAGTATTTACTCGCCGGTTGATGGCGTAGTATCTAAACTTTCGGTAGAAAAAGGTGAGCGTGTTTTAGGAACCATACAAAATGTGGGTACCGAGATCATGACTATATCCGACCTGGGTGCGTTGGATGTTAATGTGGATGTTAACGAGAATGATATTAACCGGGTTGCCGTGGGCGATTCGGCTGTGATTGAGGTTGACGCCTTTTTAGGAAAAAAATTTAGTGGCTTAGTGCGCGAGATTGGCAGTTCGGCCAATGTGGTGGGCACCAATGCCGACCAGGTAACCAACTTTACGGTAAAGGTAAGGCTGCTGCCAGAATCGTATGCGCGTTTGGTAGCTAAGGATGCTAAAAACCCTTCTCCGTTTAAACCGGGCCTTTCGGCAACGGTTGATATCCAAACTAACCGTACCATAGCACTTTCTGTGCCTATCCAATCGGTTACTACAAGGGCCAAAAAGGATAGTACGATGAGTGATGCGCCGCAGAAAGATGATTCGAAAGCTAAAGTGAAAAATAACGATGTGGTTAAAGAGTATGTTTTTGTTTACCAAAACGGAACGGTTAAACAGATTGAGGTAACCACTGGCATCCAAAACGATACCTACATACAGATCCTTTCGGGCTTAAATGGCGGCGAGGAAGTGGTTTCGGGCCCTTACTCTGCCATATCCAAAACATTGAAAGATAAAATGGAAGTGGAGAAAGTAGATAAGTCTAAACTGTTTAGCGGCGATAACGGTAAGAAATAGAAAATATCTGCTTAATAATTACTTATTTTGTCCCGCTGTTAAGCTTAACAAGTTTTAACAGCGGGACATTTTATTGAGATGGATATTCAAGGCAAAAAGAAGATTGTAGTAGTAGGCGGGGGGAGTTGGGCAACAGCCAATATTAAGATGCTGAGCGACAACGTGGTGGAAAAAGAAATATACTGGTGGATGCGGAGCGGAGATGCTGTTGAACACATCCAGCAGTTTAAACATAACCCGAATTACCTCAGTTCGGTTGAAATACGGGTTCCGGCGCAGCATATCTCTACCGATTTAAAGCATTTAATATCCATCGGCGATTTTATATTGCTGAATGTGCCTGCCGCGTTTTTAAAAGACGCCTTAAAGGATATTACTGCCGACGACCTGAAAGGGAAAAAAATTATTTCGGCAATTAAAGGTATCGTGCCCGACGAGAACCAGATTATAGGCGAGTTTTTAAACCAGCATTACCAGATGCCTTTTGAAAACTTTATTGTAATAAGCGGCCCTTGCCATGCCGAAGAGGTGGCCCTCGAAAAGTTATCGTACCTCACCATTGCATCGGCCGACCACGAACTGGCGGCCTGTTTTGCGGGTATGCTGCAAACGAGGTATATTAAAACCAACGTATCCGACGATATTTATGGAACCGAATACGCGGCTGTGCTGAAAAATATTTATGCCGTTGCCAGCGGAATATGCCACGGCGTGGGTTACGGCGATAATTTCCAGGCGGTGCTGATATCAAACGCCATCCGCGAGATTATGCATTTTGTAAACGCCGTACACCCTATTGACCGCGACATCAAGGAGTCGGCCTACCTGGGCGATTTGCTGGTTACCGCTTATTCGCAATTTAGCCGCAACCGTACTTTTGGTAACATGATAGGGAAGGGATACACCGTAAAATCGGCCCAGTTAGAAATGAATATGGTTGCCGAAGGATATTATGCAGTAAATTGTCTACACCAGGTTAATAAGCAATACAAGGTAAATATGCCTATTTGCAGCGCAGTGTATGCTATTTTGTATAAAAAACACTCCCCGGTGCTTGAAATGCAGCATTTGGCCGAACAATTGAGTTAGTGGAGGTAATACATTACCGATACTTATGAAAACTTACGTTGCAATTACCATACATGCTACTTGTGCGGTTATATTAGCTATGGCCTCCTGCTCCGGAAAGGCGTCGAAAATAAAAGGAGAGTGGCGCTCCAAAAATGGCGAAACAATTTTAAAAATTACTAACAAACAATTCACCATGGATAGTGATTCGCCCATACCCGAAGATTATTTTATCAAAGGCGATACCATATTTACATCCTTTGAGGGCAACCAGCCTTATACTAAGTTTGTAGTAAAGGAATTGGATGAGCATTCGCTCAAATTGGAATATCCCGATTCGGCATTGGTGGAGTTTACCAGGTAAGCCCCAAAGCCCCCTCTAAACCGCGTAGCGCTCATGCACATCCTAAACAAATTGAGGTGCATAATTTCCACCGGTAGGGGAGACTTTTTTTTATTCTTTATTCGTTTAAGCCCTCCCTTACCGGGCTACCGTGTACCCACATCTTTTGGATGCGATTAGAATACTCCGTTAGGAGTAAAAGTCCGGTAGAATGATCAATCACAAAACGTTTAGTGCCCGTAGGTATGCTACCATTATTTAAGCAGTTCACGCAGGTTGCAGAGTTCGTCGCACGGTGAACACACCCCTGTAGCCGCAATGTCAAACGCGCCCCCTCCCGAGAGGTGAGCTAAATAAAATCACTCATTATCAATGCAATATAAAAATAAAGCGACGGCCCGTGCGATTCCCCTCTCGAGAGGGGCGGAGGGGTGTGTACTATACGAGCGATCATAAGGCAAAAGTTTTTTTATCTCATTTCTTAGCGTTTGGCGCATTTGCGTGACCTTAATAATTTTCAGAAGCAATCAAAACTTAATTACATTAGTTGTAAGTGCCACCTATCGGCTGTATAATATTCTGTTTCTTTGAATTGCGGCCATAAAAAAGCGAAGTGGATTTGCGTACCTACCAGCACGCAAAATCCATTTCGCCAATATGCTACCAAGCTTTAACCTCGATGGGGTTTTACTTAAAAAGATATGGGTACACGGTAGCCTACCGCGGAGGGTTTGGGTGGGGCTCAAGATTCTAAACTCTCCGGCTCAAGACTCTGGGCTCAAAAACTCTGGGCTCAAGAAACCTCATTCAGCATGAATACCTTCGGCAATCTCTTCGATAGTTTTTTGGTTAAAGGCGTCCAGGTCGGCGGGTGTGCGGCTGGTTACCAGACCATTATCCACTACCACTTCTTCGTCAACCCACTCGGCTCCGGCGTTAACCAGGTCGGTATGTAAAGAAGGGAACGATGTTAACCTGCGGCCTTTAATCAGTCCTGTTTCGATAAGCAATTGCGGGCCGTGGCATATAGCGGCAACAGTTTTACCCTCATCTAAAAATGCCGAGGCAAAGGCGATGGCATCTTTATTAAGGCGAAGCTTATCGGGGTTTAAAACGCCTCCAGGTAAAACCAGCGCATCATAATCATCGGGGCTTACTTCGTTTAATTTTTTATCTACGGTAATTTCAATACCCCAATTGGTTTGATCCCAGGCTTTTATTTTATCGTTTTTATTAGGCGAGATGACGTGTACGGTTGCGCCTGCAGCCTCTAAAGCGGCCTTAGGGCTGGTTAATTCCACTTGTTCAAATCCTTCTTCTGTCAGGATGGCTACCCTGCGGTTACTTAAATTTTCCATAATATTGTCTGTTTATTAAGGTTTAATTAATTATATTAATCAATACCTAATAACGACAGATGAATGGAGATATGGTTTTGTTTAATTTTCAATTTATACCATCCGCGTGGCAAACTGGATAAAGTTGCTGGTCAACCCGTCGTCGTCGGTACCCTTACGGCGGATAAAAAAGAAATCGCGTTTAATATGCAAGCCTTCAACCGGTACCTCTACCAGGTCGCCTTCGGCAAGGGCGCGTATAATGGAGGGGCGCGGCATAAAGCCTAAGCACTGGTCGGCCAGTAAAAAGTTCTTCAGCGCCTCTGTTCCGCCCAGCCTGATCTTGATATTAAGGTCGGATGATTTTACCCCATGTTCTGATAAAGCCTTCAGCAAGGCATCCAACGTGCCCGAGCCCCGCTCGCGCAGAGCGATTGGTATTTTGGTAAGTTGCTCAATGGTTAACGCTTGCCCGGCCAGCGGGCTTTTTGACGAGCAAACCGGTATCACCTCGTCGCTCATAAAATGCTGGTACGATACCGTGGTCAGTTTATTTTCAACCTCAATAATGCCTACGTCCACCTCGTGGTTAAGCAGTGCGTTTAAAATATACTCCGAGTTGCGGTTCACCAGCTGCACATCCACATCGGTAAACTCCCTTTGAAAATTGGATAGGATGGAAGGGAGTATATACAAGGCGATGGTAGTACTTGCCCCCAGGCGCAAATTCCCCGAGGCATGCGATACATTGCTCAGGGTGGATAAATCATATTCAATCTTCCGTTGTATCTCGCTGGCTTTAAGCAGATGATCGTTAAGTATTTTACCCGCCTTGGTGAGCAATATGCTGCCGCCTTTACGTTCAAATAAAGGCACCCTGTATTGGTCTTCTAATAATTTAATATGCTTGCTTACGGCAGGTTGCGTAATAAACAAAACCTGGGCGGCTTTTGAGAAACTCAGATTGGCGGCAACCTCTAAAAAAACCTGGTGAGCAACAGACAGCATTACTATTAATTATTTTGATGCAAGATAGGCATAAAAAAATCGCCTCAAAAAAGATGTATTGGTTTACATCTTTTTTGAGGCGATCAACTGGATTAATGACGGCTTATTTTTTGGTCCAAACGTCGTTATCAGGATTAGAATCCGGTAAAACATGATCCGGATCCAGCGTAACCGATTGTATTTCTTCTGTCGAAGGATAATTGAATGTCCAGCTGGTATTGCGTTCCCATACCTCTACAGGCAATTTTAAACGCTCAACCTTGCCGCTTACCAGTTTAATATCCATAATAACCGGCATCACCATTTTTTCGTTGTTGATAATGGTAATCAGGGCGCCCTGTGCCGGATCGTTATTGTTATAAGTAACGGTACGTACACCTTGGTCAAGCTTCCAGTTGTTTAAAAACCATCCTCTCCAAAACCAATTCAGGTTTTCGCCGGCAACGTTCTCTATCGTGCGGAAAAAATCATCGGGCATAGGGTGTTTAAAAGCCCAGCGGCTGATATAAGTTTTAAAGGCCAGATCGAAACGTTCGGGGCCTAAAATTTGCTCGCGCAGTAAAATCAAACCAGCACTTGGTTTAAAATAAAGCAAGGTGCCGTTATTGCGTTCTTTCAGGTTATCAACCACGCTGAGTATCGGCTCCAGGCTTGGCGAAGTGAGGCCCAGCCGGTGCATATCGGGCGCTTGTGCCGCTTTATATTCGCCACCGTTAAAATCGGCTGTTGATAGCGTATTGATAAAGGTGTTAAAGCCTTCGTCCATCCAGCCGTACATGCGCTCGTTTGAGCCCACGATCATCGGGAACCAGGTATGGCCAAATTCATGATCATTCACTCCCCATAACGATTGGCCTTTAGCTGTGGAGCCACAAAAAACGATGCCCGGGTATTCCATACCGCCAACAATACCTGCAACGGCTGTAGCCGCCGGATAAGGGTACTCAAACCATTTTTTGGAATTGTATTCGATTGATTTTTTGATATACTCGGTTGAGCGGCTCCAGGCATCTGCGCCGTTGCTTTCAACAGGGTAGGCAGAAATGGCTGTGGATTTTTTGCCGCTCGGCAAATCCATTTTGGCGGCATCCACAATAAACGAAGGCGAAGAGGCCCACGATGCATCGCGCGAATTTTTAATTCTGAATTTCCAGGTCAACTCGGCTTTGCCTGCCGGGCGCGATTGAGGATCACTTACCTCGCTGGCCGAACGGATGATAACCGTTTTCTCGCTTTTTTCTGCCAGGGCCCAGCGTTTTTGCTGTTCTGCAGTGTAAACTTCGGCAGGGTTTAATAATTCGCCCGAGCAAAATACGATGTGGCTTGCAGGCGCGGTTATGTTCACATTAAAATCGCCGTACTCCAGGTAAAATTCACCCGGGCCGGTATAAGGCAGGGTATTCCATCCATAAATATCATCGTACACGCACATGCGCGGATACCATTGCCCAACGGTAAATATTTTGCCGTTTTTGGTTTGCAAAACACCCATCCTGTCCGACCCATAATCGGGCGAGATAAACGAGTACTCAACTTGCAGCTTTACCTGGCCGCCGTTTGCAGCAACATCCTGTGGTAAATATACCTGCATGCGGGTATCGTTTATCAGGTATTTAACCTCGGTAACGCTGGTTTTGCCTTTAAGGGCCGATATCACCTTTACCGATTTTATTTTAAACCCGGCATCAAATTTTTGACCACGGCCCGCATTCCGGCTGCCTCCCGTAGGCACAATGGCGTTTCCGCGCGAGTCCAGTTTAAACAAATTCTGATCCAGCATCATCCATAAAAAGGATAATTTATCCGGACTGTTATTGGTGTAGGTTAAAGTTTCGCTGCCGGTAATTTCGTTTTTTTGATCGTCCAGTTTGGCATTTAAAGTATAATCGGCACGGTTTTGCCAGTATTTAATGCCTGGCTGGCCGCCTGCCGAGCGGTACTCGTTTCCGTTTTTACTATAAAAATACGGTGCAAAGGCATCATGATAGTTATAGTTGGTAACCACCGTATCTGATGACTTGGGATAAGCCCGGCGCTGCTGTGCCTGGCCGGTTGTGGCTGCAACGGTACTAAGGGCCAAAGCAAACCCCGCAATTAATTTAAACTTCATTTAGTGTGTTTTTTTTGACCCGCTAAGATGAAAATAAAATTGCGTATTCAATAACCGGTAAAATAATTGTTACCTCAATGTGGTGTTGATGTTATTTTAATTGGGCAATTAAGCGTTTAAAAAGTGTTTTTTGTAAGCATCTTCATCAAAACCGAAAAACAGGAAGCCTTTATCCTCAATTACAGGTCGCTTAATCATGCTCGTTTTTTGCTGCAGCAAGTTTAGTGCCTCGTTCTTGCCGGTGATGCTTGCTTTAACGGCAGGGTCTAATTGTTTCCAGGTTAAGCCCTGCTTGTTTAAAAACTTTTCGTAACCGACTTTTTCGTCCCATTCTTCCAGCTTTTCGGTGGCTACGCCCAATTTTTTAAAATCGTGAAACTCATAGCTTACCTTATTTTCTTTAAGCCAGTCGAGCGCCTTTTTTACTGTATTGCAATTGGTTATTCCGTATACTTTCATTGTAAATATTATTTGTTAAAGCGGGTCATGGTGAGTTCAGTGCCTGCGGTGGCAAAACTTTTAATCATTTCTATCGAGCGGTCAATCAGCGCCGGCAATTCCGGTTGTTCATCTTTGTCAAAGGCATCCAGTACATAATCAATCTGCCGCCCTTTGGGGAAGTTATCACTGATGCCAAAGCGCAGGCGTGCGTAATTATTATGGCCCAGCGTAGCTTCTATATGTTTTAACCCGTTGTGGCCCGCAGCGCTGCCCTTGGGTTTAAGGCGCAGGGTACCGAGCGGCAAAGCCAGGTCGTCAACCAGTACCAATACATTTTCCAGCGGCACTTTAAGCTCGTTCATCCAGTAGCGCAGCGCATTGCCGCTCAGGTTCATATAGGTGGTGGGCTTAATGAGGTGCAGCATCCGGCCTTTGTATTTTACTTCGGCATAGTAGGCTAAACGCATGTTATGAAACTTCTCGTTTTCTTCCTTTACCAGCTGATCCAATATCATAAAGCCGATGTTATGGCGGGTATCGGCATATTCAGGGCCAATGTTGCCCAAACCAACAATGAGGTATTTCATAGGCGGCAAAGATAGGGTTAATGTGCAAATTTTAAATGTGCGGATGCGGAAATGATTGTTAAGACGCTGTCAGCTTTGACAACTTTTAAAAAGTTGTCAAAGCTTGGGGGATCAGCAGTTCCAGGGAGGGTTGCAAAGTTCGTCGCGCGGTGATACACACCCCTTACAGCCGCACAGTCCAACCCGCCCCCTCGAGAGAGGGGAGAAGAATAAAGATACTCATTATCAATATAATATAGGAAAAAAGTGGAGGCCCGTGCGATTCCCCTCTCGAGAGGGGTGGAGGGGTGTGTACTATGCGAGCGACTGCAAAGCGCCGAAGTTAGACGACTGAACAGATAAAATTATCGGTTCGTATTGCCCTAACCCGATTTAAAAGAAAATATAACGCGTCCCTTATGTCAAGTCGTCTTTAGGAATCCCTAAATATGACGAAACCTCGTTGAGTATTGCCGATAAAGTTCCAATTTTTAAAGGATCGTGATTGGGGATAGTGATATGATGACTCCCTTTTTTGTCTTTTAAGGTGAGCCTGATATGGCTTCCGTTTTGCCTTACAACTTCGTATCCGTAACGCGATAAAAGCTTCACCAAGTCCCGTCCCGAGAAATTTCTTGATAACTTGGCAACCACTTAAATCGTAATTATTTCCTCTTTAACTAAATGTAAGCGGATTATTTTCGGAATGTCTGCTTCATTATCATAATGGCAATGAACCGCCTCCCTGATGTTTGCTTTCAATTCGTCCATGGTATCTCCCTCGGTAAAAATACCTTCGCCCAGAGCTCTGGCAGTATAACCGCCTTCTATAGCTTCTTCAACTAAAAAGAAAAGTTCGTTCATCACAATCAAATATAAACTTTTTTAAATAAAAATAGGGATAACCTTCCAGTCGTCCCCTATCCATCATATCAAAATATAAATCTTACGCTTCAGCCGGAACGCCAACCAGGTATTCGGCAATTTGTACGGCGTTGGTAGCGGCGCCTTTACGCAGGTTATCGCTCACTATCCAGCAGTTTAATGTATTGGCATTGGCGGATCAGTTCGACGTTTGTTGGCAGTGTTGAATTGCCTGTGGTATATGATGAAGCAGACAAATGCCCGTGATGCGCCCTGTGGCCTTAAGTTACGCAGTTCCAGGCAGGGTTGCAAAGTTCGTCGCGCGGTGATACACACCCCTTACAGCCGCACAGTCCAACCCGCCCCCTCTCGAGAGGGGAGAAGAATAAAGGTACTCATTATCAATACAATACACAAGAGAAACGGCGGCCCGTGCGATTCCCCTCTCGAGAGCATAGCCGTCAATTTAAGTAGCTGTACTCATATATTGTTGATTTTCAGTTATTTAATTTTTAGGCGCGGTTTGCCCGCATGGGCAAACCTATGTATTTTTACTCTCATATTTTTCGTTTTTTAAGGCGGGGAGGTTTAGATGACCCCGCCTTTCTTATTTTTGTTTAACTATCTAAATATAGTATTTAAATATCTAATAATCAAATACTTATTACAATTTCTTCTATTTTTAACCTATGTTTTCTGTGCTCTTTTGAAAGGTGCTTTAAGTTTAATTTCTCCAACAGAGCTAACCACTTTGAGCATATCCCTAAAAGCTGCGCTCGCAATTCTTCTTTCGTAGAAGCGATTAGTCGATGCACCTTTAAAACACTAATTTGACCTATCTTACCGATAGCCATGCATATTTTCCAACTCAAAACTGCCCAGATCAACTTACTGTATAATATACTGGTTATACGATCCGAACTTCCTTTGGGGAACGTGTGTATCTTTAAAAACGACTTCCATGCTTTAAAAACCAATTCTATCTGCCATCGCAGGTGATATAACTTTTGGATCAATTCAGCGCTATATTTTCGCTCACCAGGTTGGTAACAATAAAGTTAAACCCTGCCCGCTCTTTGAATCCCTTACTGGTGGTACTGCCTTTCTTTTTATTGTACTTTTCAGTATTGGCTATCCGCCTTGCCTTGAGCTCTTCACTTACCGGTTCTATTATTATCCTTACCGGCATCTTATCAGCTCCGATATATACCTGTTGATCAAATACGCCGGTTATGCCTTGTAGTTTCGACAACTCTAACTTTTGGTATTGGTCGTCCTTTAATAGATAAATCGTTGTTTTCGGACATAATTTATTAATAAAGAAAGCTTTGACTTTGTTAATATTGTTCATATAACTCAAGTGAGTGTAACCCAGATCTCTCATATATAATACCCCCGGCTGAATTGATGCCTTGTCCAGATGACTCTCACCCTGGTCATTTGCGTTGGCCGGAGTTACTTTGATATCGCTTTTACCACTTTTGATTTCAAATTCAAATTGTACAGATGCTCCCGCTTTCATCCCACTTCCTTTTGTTCCGGGGAATGTCTCTGCAATAACTTCCGGCAACGCGAAACGGGTAGAATCTTTGATACGGATCTCCAAGCCCTGTGTTTGCTCTTGCGGTAACTCAACTGCTATTAATTGCTCAAAAACGGCTTGTACAAACTTTGTCATATTGCTGTGATGTCTTTGATGCAATGCCTGCTTCGAAATATCAAGCCCATCCCTCCGCATTAACTGCATACTCATGCCGTTAAACGATTGATCTCCATCAAATAACGCCATATCCAATAGTTCCTTGCCTCCCACTTTTCGTTTGCGTTGTATCGCCTCTGTTTTACGGGCCAGGCCATCTAACACCGTTGGTTCAAATAGTTCCGAACTCATTCGCTCGAATAATGACTGCAATTTTGCAGTTCCGATTCTTGCTCTAAAAAAATTTTATCCCTTTTTTTTCTAAAGTTGACGGCTATGCTCTCGAGAGGGGCGGAGGGGTGTGTCCTATGCAAGCGATTACAAAGCGAACAATGTTCTATCTCACCTTCTCAAAATATTTACCTGTAAATTTATAGCTAATCAATTTGTGAGTCACCGCGCCTTTGCCATCAACAAGCGGTAGCAATATCGTTTGTGTTGCTTCATCAAAATTAATGGTTGGCCTAACTTTCCAATCAATTACAGAACCAAAATCGTATGCAATGTTTAACTGACTATGCATGCCCGAATTAGTTTTGATGAGTTTTACTTTGTCATCTAATTTTCCATTGGCTATTTCGAAGACCTGTATAGTCTGACCGCAATCTCTGGAAGACCCGATGGATAGGCTTACTGCCAGATAGTACGTTTTTCCGTTTGCCTTCAGCGTGTAAATTTTATTGTAGTTAGGGCGGTTATCGCCATCGCCGCGTGCGGTATCTAATACCGCGTTGGTTTCTTTACCGGTTTTATATTGCAAAACATTTGCAAAAAAATGCATGGTGCCGCCTGTTTGTGTATCCCACGAATAAATTCTGAATAAACTATCTTTGGATGTTTCAATCCCCAAGTTTTCTTTGCATAACGACAGGAACGGTTCGTTTATCGTAGCCGGATATTTTTTCGCATATTCATTTAGCTTTTTACCAAAAACATCATTCGCCTGTCTTAATTTATTATCACTTTGCTCGTCGTAATTTGAATACCTTTTTTCTGCCCAGTAAGCAATCTTCTTAAAACTTTGTAATAGATCAGCCTCAATGCCTTTAGATGTTAAATTTTGACCAAGCAAATTATTGGGTACAAAAAAAATAAAAGCTGCTAAAAGGATGGGTTTCATTCGTTGAAATATTTGCTGATAAAAATAGGTATAATCTTCCTGTTCATTTGTTGAGCCACCATAAGGTAATGTTTAATTTTCACGTATCTTTCATTCCTAAATAGACTGCCATGGCAAACACCAAACAAAATACTGTTTTCACCAAAGAACATTACGAAAACGAGATACATTTAGAAGTAAACCAAGATGTTTTAAAAAGAATTTATAGCGATGGGATTGAGCCAACGGATCAACTGCCTGTAAATTTCTTTTTCGTGACCGATACAGAAGATAAGGCTACTCTTTTTAGGGACTATTTATGCGGGAACTATCCTCAATACACCGAAATTGAAGTCTGGGATTATGATGAACATTTCGAAATCAGAGGATTTAGCAGTCCCGTTTTAATGGAGATAGAAGCTATTAATCAATGGAACCAAATCATGTGGGATGCTGGATATCAGTACGATTGTATCTTGGACGGCTGGGAGGTAGAGGGCCGTTAAATAAAAATAGGGATAACCTCCCAGTCATCCCTATCCATCATATCAAAATGTAAATCTTACGCTTCAGCCGGAACGCCAACCAGGTTTTTAGCCACCAGGTATTCGGCAATTTGTACGGCGTTGGTAGCGGCACCTTTACGCAGGTTATCGCTCACTATCCAGCAGTTTAAGGTATTGGCTTGTGTTTCATCGCGGCGGATGCGGCCTACAAAAACTTCGTCCTTCTCGTGTGCGTCAAGCGGCATAGGGTATTTTAGGTTGGCAATATCGTCGGTTACAATAACGCCCGGCGATTTGGCTAACAGCGCCTTCACTTCTTCCACATCAAAATCTTTTTCAAACTCAATGTTAACCGACTCGGAGTGGCCGCCCATTACCGGGATCCGCACGGTGGTAGCGGTAACGCGGATGCTGTCGTCGCCCATAATCTTTTGGGTTTCCTTGATCATCTTCATCTCCTCTTTGGTGTATCCGTTATCCTGGAAAACATCAATCTGGGGGATCACGTTCAAATCAATTTTATAAGGATAGGCTTTGGGCCCGTCGATGCCTTTACGCTCGTTCATTAACTGGTCTACCGCCTTTACACCCGTGCCGGTAACCGATTGGTAGGTTGATACCACAATACGTTTGATTTTGTAGGCATCGTGCAGCGGTTTAAGTGCCACCACCATCTGGATGGTAGAGCAGTTGGGGTTAGCGATGATCTTATCATCCGCAGTTAAAACATCAGCGTTCACTTCGGGCACCACTAATTTTTTGGTGGGGTCCATACGCCATGCAGATGAGTTATCAACTACGGTAGTACCCACTTCGGCAAAACGTGGCGCATCCGCTAACGAAGTTCCGCCGCCGGCAGAAAACAGTGCAATGTCCGGCTTCTTGCTGATCGCCTCATCCATAGATACAATTTTGTATTGCTTGCCCTTATAGGTAATTTCTTTACCAACACTCTTTTCAGAAGCTACGGGAATCAATTCTGTAACCGGGAAGTTGCGTTCTTCAAGAACCTGCAACATTTTGGTGCCCACTAATCCGGTGGCACCTACAACTGCGACTTTCATTTTAAACTAAAATTTGAGATATAAGATTATTAAAACAGGAACCAAATATGCGAATTTTTTGCCTGATGCTAAACATTTTAATAAATTATGCATAGTCTATAAACAAAGTATATTAACTACCCGGTTAAATACTTCATAAATAGCCGCCGCCGGGGCCCCTAAAATTGATTTCATTTCCGTCAATTTTTTACCTTTGCCATCAAATCTGGACTAAGTATTTATGAGCGAAAAGATTTTAGTGATTGGTGCAAACGGCCAGATTGGTACCGAACTGGTTACGGCCCTGCGTGCGGTGCATGGTGCCGCGCAGGTTATTGCCTGCGATATTAACGATCCGGGATATGCCATACGCCATAGCGGCCCGTTCGAGTTTTCAAATGTGCTGGATAAAGAGAACCTGCATCATATTTTTGATAAGCACCAACCTACCCAGGTTTATTTGCTGGCCGCCATGCTATCGGCCACCGGCGAGCAAAAACCCAAGCTGGCCTGGGACCTAAACATGACCGGCCTGCTCAATATATTGGATTATGCGGTGGAGTTTAAGGTAGGCAAAGTATTTTGGCCGAGCTCGATAGCCGTTTTTGGCACGCACTCGCCGCAATACCATACCCCGCAGTATTGCGTAATGGATCCGAACACTGTTTATGGCTTTAGTAAACTGGCCGGCGAGCGCTGGTGCGAATATTATCATAACAAATATGGTGTTGATGTGCGCAGCATCAGGTATCCGGGTTTAATAGGCTGGCGGGCATCACCCGGTGGAGGCACAACAGATTACGCGGTACATATTTTTCATGAAGCCATCAAAAAAGGCAGCTATCAAAGCTTTTTATCAGCCGATACCGAACTGCCGATGATGTATATGGATGATGCCATTCGCGCTACTTTGGAGTTGATGGATGCCCCGGCCGAAAAGCTCACCATTCGCTCAAGCTATAACCTGGCGGGGATCAGTTTTACGCCGCGCACCTTAGCAGAGGAAATTAAAAAGCACCTTCCCGGTTTTGAGATGAGCTATGCTGATAACGACCCCAGGCAGGCCATAGCCGATAGCTGGCCGAAATCAATTGACGATAGTTATTCGGCAAAGGATTGGGGCTGGAAGATCGAATTTGATTTGCCGAGGATGACCGAAGATATGTTGAGCAATTTAAAAAGAGTGTACGGGGGATAGTCCATGGTCGATAGTCCATAGTCCATGGGGATAGTTTTTAGTCCATGGTCGATAGTCCATAGTCCATGGCGATAGTTTTTAGTCCATGGGGATAGTTCGTGGTCGATAGTTTATGGGTTTTTGATTTAATTTAGATTTATAACTTTGGCCTTCCTAATGGTTTATGGATGATGAGCTATTGACCATACGAAAGATGAACCAACAAAGTAGATTTTATAACTTTGATCTTACTATGGTCCATGGACTATGGTCTATGGACTATTAACCATGAACACCAATAACGAGTAACACAAAAACTAATAACCCAAAAAATACAATGGGAAGAGCATTCGAATTCCGTAAAGAAAGAAAGTTTAAAAGATGGGCCAAAATGGCCATCCAATTTACCCGTCTGGGTAAAGAAATTGTAATGGCCGTTAAAGATGGCGGCCCTGATCCGGATACCAATTCAAGGTTAAGAACGGTTATACAAAACTCCAAGGCCGTTAATATGCCTAAGGACAGAGTTGATGCCGCTATAAAACGAGCGTCGAACAAAGACGAATCAAACTACGAGGAGCTGGTTTACGAAGGTTACGCGCCACATGGTGTGCCTGTACTGGTAGAAACCGCTACCGATAATACCAACCGCACCGTTGCCAACGTGCGCAGCTATTTTACTAAAACAGGCGGTAGCTTGGGTAAAACCGGATCGCTCGATTTTATTTTCAGCCGTAAATCCATCTTTCGTTTTGAACCCGCCGACCACGACCTGGAAGAGCTGGAATTTGAACTGATAGATGCCGGCTTAGAAGAGCTATACATTGAAACCGACGAAAACGGGCACGACATTGCCGTAGCCCAAACCGCGTTTGAGGATTTCGGCAAAATGCAGAAAGCTTTGGAAGAAAAAGGAATCGAAGTAAAATCGGCCAAGCTGGAGCGCATCGCACAATCGCACACCAAGGTTACCGAGGAACAAGCCGCCGACGTAATGAAGCTGATTGACAAGCTGGAAGAGGACGACGACGTACAAGCGGTTTACCATAATATGGAAGAATAAGCGGAGATTGTGACATAGAAATCACACTCATAACCAATAACTTAATCCTCAGCGTCATTGCGAGGAGGAACGACGAAGCAATCTCTATGCTATACAGAGCGAACAGAAGAGCGGGCTTTGTTAAGTAGAGATTACTTCGTGTCTTATCATGACGTTCTCTTAAGTTATTTGACAGCCAGTATTAAAAGTGTCATTGCGATTGGCCTACCGTGCGAGCCCGGAAAAAACAGAGATGACGTTTGAAAATCGTAGGTTTTTTGGTGCAGAGGTAAAGCGGGCAAAGGCCCGACTGCACGCCGGGCCGGGAGTTGGCCTGTGGGTGGAAGGATCGGGCAGTCTTGACTTTTTGGTTACTTTTGTGTCAAGACAAAAGTAACAGCCCTTCACGCGGCGATTGAGCGTGCCGATGCTGTACGTTAAGAATACTGATTATTGGAGCAAAAGTAGATGTATTGATAATTGATACCTTAACAATACATTATTATAAGCCTGCCGGAGGACGTGCGGCACGGCCCAGTACGAGGTGTTTTTGAAGACGCATTGTACTATGCTTGCTCGCAAATTAAATGAGAATAAATGCCGCTTGTAGAGGCCACCACACCGTGCTTCGACAGGCTCAGCATGACACCCATTTTTTGTGCGCAAAAGCTGTCGTCATGATACTTCGTCAGGTTAAAATTTAACTAAAATAAAAAAATCTCCCCTACCGGGGGAGATTGAGAGGGGGCTTATGGCAATATTCACATCGCGCAAGCAAAAAAAAGACATTAAAGTAACTTTCCAGAACGGGATGCTTTATGTTGAGATAGATGGCGGCAAGCAGCAGGCTTTTCCGCTGGCTTGGTTCCCTAAGTTGCAAAACGCCGGGGATGACGACCGCAATGATTGGATACTGACCGCGAACGGCATCCGCTGGAATAAACTGAACGAAGAGATTACGATTACCGGCCTATAAACTTGACAAATAATGACGTTTGAGGAATTCTTCAAAAAGAAAAAGATAAACCTGCAACTGTTTCAGGTAGCAGAACCGGAGCTTTTTGCCGAATTTGAATTGCATTACGCACAAATGGGCGAAAAGAGTTTTGATTATACTAAAAAATACTGGTTTAACTCTTTACGCAGAAAGTTCCATCTGGCCGATGAACCCAAAGTTGAAAAGGTAATCATCGAAAATAAAATAGCAGAGCAAACCGTTACTGATGCCATCAGCCAACTGCAAGCCCCCGAGCAAGCTGAGGCACCTAAATTAGGCTTCAAACCTAAGTTTAAAACAGCAGCAAGCCCTACTCCGGCCCCTGAAAGTATACCTGACGCGGCCGAAGAAAAACCTGAACCGCCAACAGAGCAAACAGCCCAGCCTAAATTAGGCTTTAAGCCGAAGTTTAAAACAGCGGCAAGCCCGGCACCTGTTCCTGAAAGTATACCTGACGCGGCCGAAGAAAAACCGGAACCGTCAACAGAACAAACAGCCCCACCTAAATTAGGCTTTAAGCCGAAGTTTAAATCAGCGGCAAGCCCGGAATCGGCACCTGAAAGTACACCTGACGCGGCCGGAGAAAAACCGGCACCACCGCCTACAGAGCAAACAGCCCCGTCCAAATTAGGTTTTAAGCCGAAGTTTAAATCAACAGCGAGCCCTACCCCGGCATCGGAAAGCGCACCTGACGCGGCCGAAGAAAAGCCCGAACCGCCAGCAGAGCAAACAGCCCCGCCTAAATTAGGCTTTAAGCCTAAGTTTAAATCGGCGGCAAGTCCAGCACCTGACACAGCTGCGGATGCGCCAGTAATTCCTGAAGAAAAGTCTGAACCGCCAGTGGAGCAAACTGCGCCACCCAAATTAGGCTTCAAACCCAAGTTTAAATCGGCTGCAAGCCCGGCTCCTGCCCCGGCAGAAAGTTTGCCCGCAGTTCCAAAACAAACCGATGAACCATCAAACACCGAAAATATTATTGCATCCGAAGCGGATGCAATTAAAAACTCCCCCTTCAGGGGGCCGGGGGGCATTCCACCCGGAACTGAGGCCAATCAAAAACTCCCCCTTCAGGGGCCTGGGGGGCTCCAATAAAAAACATTCATCACTTTATACTATCAAATGTAAAAAAGTGTTAAATATGCGTACTAATCCCCTAAGCGATATCGTAAATGGGTATATTGGCCCATAATTATTTGTTACAAATCTTCTTTGAATGAATTTTAAGAAATACATACTTGCCTTTTCCGTACTGATCACGTTTTTTCATTTGTCATCGTATGCGCAGCGCGATACAATGAGCCTCAATACTATCATTGCCAAAACCAATAAGTTTACACATGAGCATCCGTACGAAAAAGTTTATCTCCACATGGATAAACCGTACTATTCCGTTGGCGATACCATTTGGTACAAAGCTTATGTAACCATTGGCTTACACCAGCCGTCGGACTTGAGTAAGATCATGTATATCGATATTGTTAGCGGCAGGGATTCGTTGGTACAGGCATTAAAAGTGCAGGTTTTTAATGGTGTGGCATCGGGCAGTATCGTGTTAACACAAACCCTATATAAACAAGGTAACTACCATTTAAGCGCTTATACCAACTGGATGCGTAATTTTGATCCGGCTTACTTTTTTAACAAAACCGTACCTGTAGGCAACCCGGTTGATAACCAGGTGATTACACACGTTACTTTTTTAGATGCCGTAAAAAACAAACAGCAAAAAGTACCAACCGCCCGTATCTTGTTTAAAGATGCCGTAGGTAACCCTTACGCCAATAAAAAAGTAAGCTGGACGATTGATAACGACGAGGATAAACCCTTAAAAGGCAAAGAATCAACCGATGCCAACGGTTATTTAAACATCCCGCTCGGCGGGGGCAAAACGCCTGTTACGGCTAAAAACTTACTCTTTACCAGCATTGATCTGGGTAACAAAAAAGTAGTGAACAATGTATTCCCATTGCGTTCAGCTATAGGCGAGGCGGATATGCAGTTTTTTCCGGAAGGAGGCGACCTGGTTAACAACATCCGTACCAGGATAGCCTTTAAGGCCATCGGGTCAAACGGGTTGGGGCTTGATGTAAAAGGTACCATTACCGATAATACCGGCGCTGTGTTAGCTGATTTTAAATCGCAGCACTTGGGTATGGGCTCATTTTTGCTGATGCCTGAAGATGGTAAAACCTACAAAGCCAATGTAACTTTTGCCGATGGTACAAGTAATAGTTACGAGCTACCTAAAATTAAGCAAAGCGGAATTTCGCTCGCGGTTTATAATACCAAATCGGATACTTTAAGTTTAAAGGTAACGGCCAATAGCGCCTATTTTGCTCAAAACCAAGGCAAACTGGTGTATGTTTTGGGGCAGTGTGGCGGTTTTGTTTGTTACGCGGCTAAAACCGCACTCCAGGTGCCGGTATTTACGGCGCCCATACTTAAAAATAAATTCCCTTCGGGCATTGTTCAGTTCACCATATTCTCGGCAAGCGGCGAGCCTTTGAGCGAGCGGATTACCTTTATACAACATAACGAAGATAAGCTTAACCTGAGCATGACAGCCGGACGAAATACCTTTGCACCAAGGCAGCAGGTAAAAATGCAGGTTTCGGCAAAAAACAAATCATTACCGGTTGAGGCCAGCCTGTCAGTAGCCGTGATAGACGAAACGAAGGTTCCGTTTAATGAAGATGCAGAAACTACCATATTAACCAGCCTGTTGTTATCCTCGGATTTGAAGGGATACATTGAAAAGCCTAACTACTATTTTAACCGCCCCAATGAGCAAACAGCCGCCGATTTGGATGTGCTGATGCTTACACAAGGCTACCGCAGATTTTTGTTTAGCGATGTTTTGAACGACAGGATGCCCCGCATTGCTTTTTTACCCGAGCAAGGAATGGAGATTAAGGGTACGCTGCGTAATTTATCGGGGATGCCGATAGCCAAAGGCAACGTAAGGCTGCAGGTGCCGGATAAAAACTTTTCTGTGCAAACCACTACCGATATGTCGGGCAACTTCAAGTTCTCCAAACTGGTGATCCCCGATTCTTCTAAAGTGATTTTAAATGCGCGCAATAATCCGCAAAATAACAACCTGATGATTATGGTTGAGGGTAGTTCGTTACAGGGAATATCCAGCAACATTAATGCGCCCGATGAAATTTTAAATATCGATAGTGTAATGTATCCGTATTTACAGAATACCAAACGGCAGTACAATAATTCGCACGTGCTTAAAGAGGTACAGATTAAGGATAAGGTGTATGAGAAGAAACCGGGCTACCAGGACTTTCCGGAGCTTACAGGCTTAAGCTTTGCCGACCATACTATCAACAGCGACAGGTTTACAGGATGTACAAATTTTGCCATGTGCCTCCAAACGATGGTGATGGGCATGACCTATGATAACAATAACTTCTACATTACCAGGGATTACAATGCCGGAAAGAAAACTACCCCGGTTGCCATATTTTTTAACGGTATGCAGGTAGATTATAATTACCTCAATAACGTTAACCCTCCGGAAGTAGAATCGGTTGAAGTGTTTTTAAACGATGGTGTGAGCGGTATTAACCGCCGGTACCAAACCAGCGGCGTTATCGAGATCAATACCAAAAAAATACCGAAGGGCACCAAGATTACGCAGCAACAACTGGCGGATCTGTTTCCGCCTAAATACCTGGTTACCTTTAACCCTAAGGGATTCGACATGAGCCGCGAGTTTTATTCGCCTAAATACATTGCCCCGCCAAGCGTTACCCAACGTGCAGATCTGCGCAGTACCATTTACTGGAACCCGAGGTTAATGACCGATAAAGCTACTGGCACAACATCGTTTGATTTTTATAATGCTGATGCCAAAGGCACTTACAGGGCCGTGATTGAAGGCATCGACGCGGATGGTAACATAGGTCGTTTTGTATACAGATACAAAGTTCAGTAGGTTATTTAAAGTATATGGCTTAATTTTAAGGGTATAACAGGAACCCGATATGGAAGCAGCCGACCCGCTTTTTGCCCTTAAAAATTTAATAGATGCCCAGCAACAGGTAATCACATCCTGGGAGCAGGTATTTGGCTCTGTAGAGAGTACCATTATCAACCTGGTGAAAAAGAACCTCGAACTAAAGCTCAGGCTTATCCGGCAGATTAACCCGGATGCCTCATTGCCTGTTGATGTTTACCGCCAGATGGATGCCGTGAGGGCTAAATACACCAGTGGCAGCATATCGCCGCTGGAGTATTTTGTTTATATCGATACCTTGCTCACGGAGCTGGAGTTGTGATAAGGGATTTAAAGCGATTTTTGCTTGGCATAAATAGTCGGTGGGGACACCGACTACGGGATAAAAGACCCTCTAAATCTCCCAGGTAGGGAGACTTTTTGATAACTCCATTTTTTGCCAATAGTCGGTGTCCCCACCGACCACTTATGCAAATCCTGCCCCGGTGATGGTAGTCGGTGGGGACACCGACTGCGGGATAAACCCCAACCCTAATTGTCATTTCGACCGGAGGGAGAAATCTTTTACGCGCGATGAGTATACAGCAGACCTATAACTCGTAAAAGATTTCTCTCTCGTACCTCGATCGAAATAACATTATTACCCGTAATCGGTGTCCCCACCGACAATTGATGCAAACCCTGCCCGGTGATAGTTTTTCACCCTTCGTCGGTATCCTCGGTGATAGGTGATAATAGTCGGTGGGGACACCGACTACGGCGTAAGCACCCCCAACCCCTATTTTCATTTCGTCCGAAGGGAGAAATAACATTATTACCCGTAGTCGGTGTCCCCACCGACCACCTATGCAAATCCCGGTGATAGTTTTCTGTAGCGATATCATTGCCTACGGCCGGTCAATCATTTCCTTTAAAAAGATCTCCTCAATCTGTTTAATTTGTTCGGCGTAGATGGTTTTTTTCCTGGTGCCGAAGTAAAGCGTATTTTCTATCGGCTCGAAGCCGTCCCAAATGATTTTGATATTACCCGAATTGAGTTCTTTTTTCGATAAAAAATCCGGAATAACGGCAATGCCGTTGCCGCCACTCAGGCATCGTACAATGGAGCTCATGTTAGGTACAATATAATTCGGCTTAAAATCGGGCCGCTTTCCAAAATTGAGATGCCAAAATTTACGCAGATGCTCCATATCGGCCGTTGTGCCGTACCATATTTGTTTAAGCAGCCATTGGTGTATTGCATTTTTATCGTTTTGGAGCAGCAGTGTACTAAACTCTCCGGTTTGGGTTTGGGCTCCTGCAATAATTACAATGCGCTCCTTAAAAAATGGCTTGTAAAGCAGGCCTTTGTAATCTCCTTTTTGCGGCGTGATAATGAGGTCTAATATCCCGCTGTCTAAGTCTTTCAGCATCTCGGGATAATCGCCAAATTTGATGATCACGTTAAACTGTAAGGACGACAGGTAAGATTCAAGCGTAAACTGAAAGGTTTCAAAACACATTCCGATGCTGATGGTAGGTCGCTCTTTTTCAATGCTTTTATGGAAGTGCTGTTCCGCCTGTTCAAGCTTACTGAGTGGCTCCAGGATAAAGTTGTACAGTATTTTGCCCCGCTCGGTAGATACCATTTTGCGCGACGAACGATCAAAAAGTTTATAACCTACATGTGCCTCCAACGAACTTAAATGCAGGCTAACCCCCGGCTGCGATATGTACAGGGCCTCCGCAGCGCCGGTTAGCGTCCCTGTTTCGTATATCGCCTTAAAAGTTCTGAACCATTCTAAATTAACCATCGCATTTACCTATCATAATTATGATACAAATGTATGATTTATATTATTTTAATTAAGGATACAGGCGCGGTAGCTTTGTTGAGAATTTAAAAAGAAAATACAAAATGAAAGCACAAAATATATTCGTGATTAACGGTGGGCAAATATTCGGCCACTCCGGCGGACGTTTTAATAAAACCATATTTGAGGCCACCAGGCAATTTTTTAAGCAGCAGCCCGGCTTTCAGCTGCGCTCAACAGATATTAACGAGGCCTACAGCCCGGCGCAGGAAGTTGAAAATTTTGTGTGGGCTGATGTTATTATCTATCATACCCCTATCTGGTGGTTTCAGTTGCCGCATGGTTTTAAAAAATATATAGATGTGGTATTTACAGAAGGGCATCAAAAAGGAATTTACCACAGCGATGGCCGCTCGTCGGCCAATCCGGCAATCAACTACGGCACCGGTGGGATGCTCCACGGCAAAAAATACATGATCACCACTTCGTGGAACGCGCCAGCCAAAGCCTTTACCCTACCCGGCGAATTTTTTAACCAGCACAGTGTTGATGAGGGCGCCTTATTTGGTTTCCACCGGATGAATGCATTCACCGGCATGCAACAATTGGAAAGCCTGCATTTTCATGATGTAGAAAAGAATGCCGATATTCCCAAGGATATGCAACGCTACGAGGCGCACCTTAGCAAAGTATTTATAGGCGAAAGCCCCCTCTAAACCGCATAGCGCTCATGCACACCAAAAAACAAACCAAGGTGCATAATCTCCCCCGGTTGGGGAGATCTTTTGGTAACCCCATTTTTTGCTCGTACTGGGTTAGGACACCGACTACGGCATAAGCCCCCCACTCGTACCTCGATCGAAAAAAGCGGCGGCCCGTGCGATTCCCCTCTTGAGAGCATAGCCGTCAACTTTAGAAAAAAAAGGGATAAAATTTTTTTAGAGCAAGAATCGGAACTGCAAAATTGCAGTCATTATTCGAGCGAATGAGTTCGGAACTATTTGAACCAACGGTGTTAGATGGCCTGGCCCGTAAAACAGAGGCTATACAACGCAAACGAAAAGTGGGAGGCAAGGAACTATTGGATATGGCGTTATTTGATGGAGATCAATCGTTTAACGGCATGAGTATGCAGTTAATGCGGAGGGATGGGCTTGATATTTCGAAGCAGGCATTGCATCAAAGACATCACAGCAATATGACAAAATTTGTACAAGCCGTTTTTGAGCAATTAATAGCAGTTGAGTTACCGCAAGAACAAACACAAGGGTTGGAGATCCGTATCAAAGATTCCACCCGTTTCGCGTTGCCGGAAGTTATTGCAGAGACATTCCCCGGAACAAAAGGAAGTGGGATGAAAGCGGGAGCATCTGTACAATTTGAATTTGAAATCAAAAGTGGTAAAAGCGATATCAAAGTAACTCCGGCCAACGCAAATGACCAGGGTGAGAGTCATCTGGACAAGGCATCAATTCAGCCGGGGGTATTATATATGAGAGATCTGGGTTACACTCACTTGAGTTATATGAACAATATTAACAAAGTCAAAGCTTTCTTTATTAATAAATTATGTCCGAAAACAACGATTTATCTATTAAAGGACGACCAATACCAAAAGTTAGAGTTGTCGAAACTACAAGGCATAACCGGCGTATTTGATCAACAGGTATATATCGGAGCTGATAAGATGCCGGTAAGGATAATAATAGAACCGGTAAGTGAAGAGCTCAAGGCAAGGCGGATAGCCAATACTGAAAAGTACAATAAAAAGAAAGGCAGTACCACCAGTAAGGGATTCAAAGAGCGGGCAGGGTTTAACTTTATTGTTACCAACCTGGTGAGCGAAAAATATAGCGCTGAATTGATCCAAAAGTTATATCACCTGCGATGGCAGATAGAATTGGTTTTTAAAGCATGGAAGTCGTTTTTAAAGATACACACGTTCCCCAAAGGAAGTTCGGATCGTATAACCAGTATATTATACAGTAAGTTGATCTGGGCAGTTTTGAGTTGGAAAATATGCATGGCTATCGGTAAGATAGGTCAAATTAGTGTTTTAAAGGTGCATCGACTAATCGCTTCTACGAAAGAAGAATTGCGAGCGCAGTCTTTTAGGGATATGCTCAAAGTGGTTAGCTCTGTTGGAGAAATTAAACTTAAAGCACCTTTCAAAAGAGCACAGAAAACATAGGTTAAAAATAGAAGAAATTGTAATAAGTATTTGATTATTAGATATTTAAATACTATATTTAGATAGTTAAACAAAAATAAGAAAGGCGGGGCCATCTAAACCTCCCCGCCTTAAAAAACGAAAAATATGAGAGTAAAAATACATAGGTTTGCCCATGCGGGCAAACCGCGCCTAAAAATTAAATTACTGAAAATCAACAATATATAAGTACAGCTACTTAAATTGACGGCTATGCTCTTGAGAGGGGTGGAGGGGTGTGTCCTATGCGAGCGGCTAAAAAGTGCAGAGAGTTTCCCATGCAAATCCTGAACGGTGATAGCATAGTCGGTGGGGACACCGACTACGGAATAACTACGGCAGAAACACCCCAACCCCAATTGTCGACCAGAGGGAGAAATCTGTCGCACGCGATGAGCCTACAGCAGACCTATCGCTCGCAAAAGATTTCTCTCTCGTACCTCGCTCGAAATGACATTTTTTTTAAGAATAGCCTAACCTTTTTTTAAGCCCTCCCTACCAGGGAGGGTTTGGGTGGGGCTTTATTTCGCTAACATCAGCTCCTTAATATATTTAACCGGTGCGCTGCCATAACTTAAAAACTTCTCGTTAAATTCTTTGAGTTTATAGGCACTGCCCATTTTCTTTTTGTAGGCATTGCGCAGGTCGGTTATTTCTTTGTATCCGGTATAATAGCTGGTTAGCTGTACGCTGGTTACGCTGGCCCTTTTCCATTTGCCTTCGGCCTCGGCTTGTTGCTGAAAGGCTTCTTTAGTGAGTAGTTTAACAACCTCATCGCGGTTCATGGTACCGGTGTGTACGCTGTAATCTAAAATAGTATTACATACCGAGCGCAGGTTCCATTTGTACCACATCAGCCACATTTCGGGCTCGTTATTGCCATAGCCGTTGTCAAGCATCATCTGCTCGGTATAAACTGCCCAGCCTTCTACCATGGCGCCATTGGCTAAAATAGCTTTAATCAGGCTTGGCGATTGGTTGGCATAAACCATCTGTGTATAATGCCCGGGAATAGCTTCGTGGATACACAATATTTGCAGCATGTACTGGTTATACTCGCGTAAATAGCTTTCGGCTTTTTCTTTAGGCCATCCGGCCAGGCTTCCCACGTTAAAATAAGTGTTGCCGCCTTTATCATAGGGCCCCGGCGAACTGCACGATGCGCCTGCCACTCCAGCCATATAGCCGGGTTCTTTACGTACAACGAGCGGTTTGGTTGGATCGATATAAAGCAGGTTCTTTTGCTTCACAAAATCAACCAACTGGGGCAGTGTTTTTTCGATGGTAGACTGGAAGTCTTCCGGTTTGGCATGTTTAACGGATAAAGTATCAATTACTTTGCTGATCAACTGCAGGGTATCAGCCGGCATGTTGCTTTTACCGAAGTATTTTGGCCACAGTTGCTTGCTCAAATTAAACATCTGGCTGTGCACATACTTTTTGCGCACCATGGCCGAATCATAAATCTGTTTGGCGCTGTAGGCCGACTGGATATCGTACTTAAACTTTTTAGCATACAAATCCTTACCGAGGCGGAAACTGCGCGGTGTAGGGTTCTTTAAGTCCTTTAGCCATTGGGTAAAGTTGTTGATAGCCGCTACCGATGTTTTTACACGGGCCAGCATCGCTTTTTGTTCCGTTGCCGGGATATTGGCTTTTTTTAACGAGTCGGCAAAATCTTTTTCAATAACCGATAAGCCTCCCGTATGTTGTTCTATGGCCAGGCTGGTTAGCTCAACCACCGGGTTTTTAATCTGCTTTTTAGCTTCGGCGTAGTAGGCCGGAATGTTGGCCATTTTTTCGTAAAAACTTTTAACCCGTTTGGGCAAAGGCGCATAGTTTTCGTTCAGGATAAATGCAAAATTGCCGATGATGTTGTATGAAGACGGATCCCACTGGTAAGCTTTAAGCGTATCTATTTGCCATAACGACGATTGGATCTGGTTCTGGATCAGGTGATAATCGATCTGGTTGGCGGCGGGCAGCTTTTTGATGTCGAACCCGGCTAACTGGCTCTGTTGGCTTTTAATAAAAGCAACCTGGTCGGCGCGGCTGGCATCATTGGGTAACACCAGTACGCTATCATATTGATGATAACCTACACTGCTTGCCCAATCGGGGTTGTGCTTCCACAGGCCATCAATAAATTGTTGTTTAAATTTATCAAAAGGACTGCTTTCTTCCTGGGTTTGGGTGCCATCCTTTTTACAGCCTACAATAGTTAAAACAAGCAATATACCAAGCAGGTAGTTCTTCATTATCCATACGGTTTTAGTAGGCTAACATAGCTATTAAATATCATTTATAAAAGCCGCGCCCGCAGGCATCAGTCAAAATAAATACCAACTAAATCAGCCTAACCGTGTTACATCATCATCACCAACAGCAATACAACAATGGAAAACCATAACGACCAGATTACCCGTAAACATTTAATTGATTTGATAAAGGGAGGCAATGCTCACGCAACCTTAGACGACGCTTTGAGCGATTTACCCACCCAATTGCGTGGCGTTATACCCGATGGCTTGCCCTATAGCATTTGGCAACTGGCCGAGCATATCCGGATAGCCCAGTGGGACATACTGGAGTTTAGTAAAGATCAAGCGCATCAATCGCCCAAATGGCCCGAGGGATACTGGCCCAAAGAAACTGCTCCGCAGGATGACGCGGCATGGCATCAAACCATTGATCAGATTAAAAAGGATACCGACAGTTTTATTGCCCTGCTGAATGATAAGAACAACGATTTATATACGCCCTTTCCGCATGGCGACGGGCAAACCTTGTTACGGGAAGCCTTATTGATTGCCGACCATAACAGCTACCACACAGCCGAGATCATCGTGATCAGAAGATTGCTGGGCGCCTGGAAAAGTTAATATCCCCGTAAGGGACTAAAATCTACTTTAGTCCCTTAATAAAATCTACCACATCGGTTACAAACTCGGGCTTTAACGGTAACGACGGATCGTTATAAGTTGCCTTGTTTTTATCCTTATCGGCAGGGGCCGCTTTTAAAATGTGGTTCATGCCGTCGATGATTTTTAATACGGCTTCTGATTTTGCTTTCTTTAATTTTTCGGCATCGGCTACGCCAACCTGTAAATCTGTTGTACCCTGGATAATTAAGATAGGTGTTTTTATTTTTTTGATGATGCGGGCCGGGTCATACGGTATCCACGACATTAAATAGGGCTGGATGCTCGGCCTTGCAATAAAATATAGGGACGGATCAACCCGCGGGGTTTTTTTGCCTTTTTTTAAGCTGTCTATAATGTTTTTAAACTCCTGGCTCACGGCTGGGGGCTGGCTCTTCATCTGCTCTATCAAAGTCTGATCGGCCGGTACTCCCGGCCCTGCTACAGATATAAGGGCGTTGATAGGTTCGCTGTAAGCGGTTATCATCCCTATCAATGAACCCTCGCTATGGCCCATAATAATAAATTTCGAAAAGCGCTGATCTTCCTTCAGCATAGATAATAAGCCCGAAGCATCGTCAACCATGTCGGTAAACTTGGTATCAATTTCTTTTGCCGATGAGGTGCTTTGGCCAACGCCGCGCTTATCGTACCGTAAGGTAGCTATACCGGCCTTGCCCAGCGCCTCGGCTATATAAAAGTAGGTATTGGTGTGCATACCCTGCGTGCTGTTGCAATTACGATCTGTAGGGCCCGAACCGGCAATAATTAAAACTACCGGAATTTTACCCGTTAAATTTTTAGGCATGGTTAATGTTCCGGATAGGGTGCCGCCTAATGTTTTTAAAGTAATGGGCGATTCGGTTAACGATGCATCCATCGCCGGAAGCTCTGCTGCTGCTACTGCCGGTATGGCTGCTGCCTCGGTAGCTTTAGGCTTTTCGGTTGCAGCCGCTGCTGTTGCCGTTTCTGGCTTGTATTGGTTAAAGTAGATGCCGTCTATCTGGTTGGCTTTGTTAAGCGATAAATTGATCAGCAAGGTTTCCTTTTCGTAATCAGCCTTGTAAACTCCGGCAGTTTGTATGTATTTAATAAACGTAGTTTGCTTTAAGGGGCCTAACTGTGCCTGCATCTGGGTAAATAAATCTTTAGTTTTATCTAACGGAAGGCCGGTTTTAACGGCGGGCGCAAAGGTATTAAACAGGCTATCGGGCTGTTTGTTATTGTAATATTGCTTAAACTTAGCTATGGCTGTTTTATAGTTGGGTTGTTCTGTTTGCGCATACGATGCGGTAGCGATAAAAAACAGAAAGAAATAGAATGCTGACTTGATCATACTGATATAAAAGCTTAACAAGGCGAAAATACTAAATTTAATTTGCCTTCTGTTTGATTGTTTTTTTATCCTGAAATGATTTGAACAGATTAAACCAAAGCTTTTTTTTTACTCTTAGTTAAAAAAGATACAGATGAAAAGGATTATTTTAATGCTGATAATGGCCTTGGGATTTGCAGGTTTAGCGAGTGCCCAGGATACGGTAAAAGTTAAAAAGTCGCCGGAGCAAAAGGCCGAGCACATGACTAAAACGTTGCATAAAAAGCTCAAACTTACAGCCGAGCAAACTAAACAGGTGAGCGCCATACTGACCGAAAGGGCCACAAAAATGGAAACCAAGGAAGGCCGCGTAGCCAAAATGCGTGCCCTGAAAGATGCCGACGATAAGATTGAGGCGGTATTAACCGACGACCAGAAAAAGGTTTATGCCGAGATTAAGGAAAACAAAAAAGAAAAGATGAAGAGCAGGAGGAAAGCGGCCACAGAACCTGTGATTATGCCTAATTGAGTCCGGAGTTCTGAGTCAGGAGTCTTGAGTCTGGAGTTCTGAGTCAAGAGTCTTGAGTCCGGAGCCTTGGGCCTCAACTCCCGACTCCGGACTCAAGACTCCCGGCTCAAGGCTCCCGGCTCCCGGCTCCCGACTCCCGCCTCAAGGCTCCCGGCTCAATACTATCCAATTTTATCCATCTCGGCCTTTACAAAGGCGGCAAGTTCTTTTACGTAGGCGGCGCTAAAATCAAATTTAATGCCGGCGGTTTCGTAAATTTCGGTGATGGTTTTGGTATAACCCAGTTTTAGGGCATCCAGGTATTGTTGTAAGCCTTTTTCGGGATTCTCTTTATAGTTTTTCCATACGGCTATTGCACCCAGTTGGGCCATGCCATATTCGATGTAGTAAAACGGTACTTCAAAAATATGAAGCTGTTTTTGCCACAGGTTTTGTTTTACATCCTCGTGGCCGGTCCAGTCTACAAAGCTGGCGCCAAAGCGATCGAAAATCTGTGTCCAGGCCTCGGTGCGTTGCTCGTCGGTATGATCGGGGTTGGTATAGATCCAGTGCTGAAACTGGTCAACAACGGCCACCCAGGGCAGGGTTTTCAATACATCAAACAACTGATCTTTTTTGGCGCGTTTCAGTTCTTCCTCGTCTTTAAAGTAAACATCCCAGTTATCCATCGATATCAGTTCCATCGACATCGAAGCCAGCTCGGCCACTTCGGACGGGCAATGTTTAAAATCGTTCAGTTCCAGGTCGGCAGTTAAAAAGGTATGCACGGCGTGGCCACCTTCGTGTACCATGGTGGTGAGGTCGCGGAAGATGCCGGCCGAATTCATAAAAATAAAAGGCGCGCCGGTTTCGGATAGGGGGTAGTTATAGCCGCCCGGTGCCTTACCTTTACGGCTTTCCACATCAAACAGGCCATTATCCTTCATAATCTCCAAACGCTCGCCCAGGTAACGGCTGATATTGCTGAAGCATTGGATCGATTTTTCTATCAGCTCGGTACCTTCGGCAAAAGGTTTCAATGCCGGTTTGCCCGAGGTATCCACATCAGTATCCCAGGGGCGCAGCAAGCGCAGATCCAGGGCTATCTTCCGTTTTTCGGCTTGCTCGGCTAAAATCGGCACAATCTCTTTTTCTATCGCTTCATGAAAATTGTAGCAGTCCTGCGGCGTGTAGTCAAAGCGGCCTAAAGCCTTAAACATATAATCGCGAAAGTTTTCAAAACCGGCATTCAGCGCCAGTTGATGGCGAAGGCCGCGCAGGTGATCAAACAATTCGTTTAGTTTCTCGCGGTCTTGCAGGCGGCGTTCGGTAATTTTTTGCCAAACTTCCTGGCGTTTGTTGCGGTCAAGGTCTTTTAAAAATACCGAAGCCTGCTCCAAAGTATATTCCTTATCGCCTATCATGACAGACATAGCGCCGGTTATTGATTGGTATTTTTGCTGCTCAACCTGTATTTCGGTTTGGATGGGGATATTCTCTTCCCTAAACAATTCAAGCGCATTTTTTACACCACGCAGGTAGATAAAGAATTTCTCGCCGTCCAGCTTATCGGCATAGGGGCTGGCTACAAATTTTTCGTTCAGTTTGTTGCTGTACGGTGCAATTTTAGGCTCAATTTCGGTAGCAAAAAACTGGAACTTTTGTAAAAGCTCTTCGCTGTTGGTATCGCAGGTCATGCGGATATAGCGCCAGGCAAAATCTTCTTCCAGGGCGGCTTCAATCTCACTGCGGTCTTGCAGCCATTTTTCAAGCTCCTCAACCGAGTTCATCTCGCGGTTAAGCAATTCGTTATAAATAGGTTCCAGTGTTTCCCATTCAATTGGCAGGTTGGCAGGGATATATTTTCTTTCTTTTTTGTGGATCATGTTTTAATATACAAATGAGTACGTGCAAATGTGCTAAGGATTATCAAGTAAATAAAAAATATTTTTGCGGTTGAGATGGTGTGGTTGGTTGGGTGATTTTAGTTAGCTTGAAAATATCTTATTTGAGGAGGCTGATGTTTAAAAGATATTTCGTAGGGAGGGGACTATAGCAAAAAGCTGGAGGTGATAGTAATGGCGGGGCGTTGCAGCGGGCTTTTGTTTATGTATTTGATTGTTAGTACGTCTGTTATTGCGTTAATAGTCAGTACTCATAATTTAGAGCATCGGCCCGCTCAATCGCCGCGGGAAGGGCTTTGTTCTTTTTGTCTTGACACAAAAAGAACCAAAACCGACCGGAGGGAGCTCATGAATACCTTGAGAAAACAAACAACAATGAATAAAAGTCAAGACTGCCCGATCCTTCCACCCACGAGGCCAACACCCGGCCCGGCGTGCAGTCAGGCTTTTGCCTGTGCTCCAATAGTTACCGAGGTTCAAACGTCATCCCCTTTTTTTTGCTGGCCGGATTCTTACTGTAAGAGGTGTTTTTGATCCGACTTTTTCAAAACACTCACCTACAAAAAAATGTCATTTCGATCGAGGTACGAGAGATAAATCTTTTTCACGCGCCGGGTATGTTGTATACCTCCGCATGGCAGGTCAGCCTTGTTTTGGGCCTCGGCTTATTGCATGTAGAAGATTTCTCGTTCCGCTCAATAACATGGTGGTACATAAAGCTTGCCGATAAAAATACTCCCGCCGCTATTTTTTTAACAGCGTTTGCGAAAACTCCCTTATCCCATCTTCGTAAGTTGTTGGTTTTACGCCAAACGCTTTTTCAAACTTGTTAGAATTAAATACATAATCATGGTCGTATTGGTAATACATCTCCACACTGCCACGTACCCCTTTATTAACCAGACCAAATAGTTGCATCATTAATTTGTTGATAGTGCTATAATTGGGCTCTACTTTAAAAATGCGCGCGGCTAACTCAATAAATTGTTTCCCGGTTAAAGGGGCGGCAGTAGGCATATGCCAAATCTGGTTATCACTCTCTGTACGCTGGCCCAGCAGGTACATGCCTTTACCGGCGTCGGGTATATAAGTAAAGCTGTGTTTGCAGGCGGCTTTGCCTATCCACTGGGCTTTTTGTTTTTTTGCATATTTATCGAGCACCATTAAATCGCAAAAGCTGTTGAGGGATGCTGATCCGTAAAAGTCGGCGGCACGGGCAATACTGGCCCTGATGTTTCCGGCTTTTGATTCGTCCATTAAGGTGGTGGCTATTTTTGCGCGCACTTCGCCTTTTACGCTGCAAGGGTTATAAGGCGTGTTCTCTGTCATGGCGCCGTTCACCAGGCCGTACATGTATACGTTATCAAAAAATAATAGCCTTGCGCCGGTTTCTTTGGCAACGTTAATTACGTTTTGCATTATTTGGGGCCACTGCTCCTGCCATACCTCTTTATCATAAACCAAACCCGCGCACAGGTATATTACGGTTGAGCCCTTGGCGGCTTGCAGGGTTTCGGCGTAGTTGGTTAAATCGGCCCCGGCCCAACTGGTATTACCACTGGTTTGTATGGGTTTACGGCTTACTAACCGTACTGTATGATTGTTTTTTTCTAATTCGCGGGTTAGCGAGTTACTTACCGACCCGCCTGCTCCTAATATGGTATGCATAGTTTTTTCTGTTTTTGTATGGAGCTAAGGTACAGGTAACTATGTGCCAAAACGTTAACAAAAGATAAGAAAGCAAGAGGAGGAGGTATAAGAATATTAAGGGTAATGCGGGGCTAAGATGACTTAATTGATGCCGGTTCCATAATCCGCTTTCTGATCCTCGATAGGGAAACAGGGGTGATGCCTAAGTAATTGGCAATACAGTGCTGCGGAATGGTTTGGATAATGGGTTTGCCATATTCAAGCAGCTGAAGGTAACGCTCCTCGGGCGATTGTGTTATCAGGGATAGTACGCGGTCTTCATAACAGCAGGCCAGGTGCTCGCCCATGAGCCTGCCAAAGCGCTCCATTTTATAATTGATTTGCGGGTGGTTGTATAATTGCTGCATAGCCGCATAACTGAGGGTAATCATTTCGGTATCCTCCAGGGCTTCTATGGTAACAATGCCCGGCTGGCGGGTTAAAAAGCTTTTATATGCGCTTGCCATATCATTAGCGAAGCTGAAATAATTGGTGATCTGCTGGGGGAGTGTAAACTAAACTGTGTCAACTAAAAATAAACTTGTTATTGTTTAAGATGTTGAAATGTGGGAAACTCCTTCAGTTTCCCACATTTCAACATCTATCCGTTATTTAGGTGACCAGCTATCCTATCGCCAAACATAATGTAAAGTTGAGATAAAGTCAAACTCCAGTTGTGCATTGGCATTGTCCATTTCTCAGAGATATTCTGGACTACCAGATATACCAGCTTTAACAAGGCTGTATCTGATGTGAATGCGCCCTTTGTTTTAGTTACTTTGCGTACCTGGCGGTGAAAGCCCTCAACCGCGTTAGTTGTGTAGATCACTCTGCGAATGTGTGCATCATACTTAAAAAAAGTTGACAGGTTTTCCCAGTTATTGTACCACGACCCGACCGGAACCGGATACTTTTTAGCCCATTTTTCATCCAGGGAAATCAGATTTTCGTAGCCCTGTTCTTTATTAATGGCTTGGTAAACCGGCTTAAGATCAGCCATGAATTTCTTCTTGTCTTTCTCGGCAATATAGCGCAAGCTATTACGGATCTGATGAACAACGCAGGTCTGTATCTCCGTTTTTGGAAAGATGGCTGCTATGGCCTCGGGAAAGCCTTTTAAACCATCTATGCATGCAATTAGCATATCCTGCAAACCACGGTTCTTTAGATCGGTCAAAACCGATAGCCAGAACTTAGCGCCTTCGCTTTCTGATAAATACATGCCTAACAGATCCTTTTGCCCACGAAGGGAAACACCAAGAATATTGTAAACAGCCCTGGTAATTACGCCGTTGCCTTCACGTACTTTATAGTGCATACAGTCCAGGTATACAAATGCATAAACCGATTCCAGTGGCCGCTGCCGCCATTCGTTCATGGCTGGGATAACTTTGTCTGTAATAGAGGATAAGGTAGTTGCAGAGATATCCATTTGATATATTTCCATGATATGTTTGGAAATATCCCGTGTGCTCAGGCCAAGCCCATACAAGCCGATTACCTTCTCTTCCAGTTCTTCGGTTATAATCACTTGTCGCTTTGGTAACACTACAGGTTCAAAGCTGCCAGACCGGTCCCGGTTGCTTTGCAGATCAAATTCGCCCGAAAGGCTCTTAACTCGTTTCGTGATTTTACCATTAAGGCGATTGGATAAGCCTGCGGCTTTTTCTTCCTGTAGATGGGTTTCTAGCTCGCCCTCAAGCGCTGCTTCTAAAAAATGTTTCAGTAAAGGCGCAAAGATGCCCTTTTCTCCGTTAAGGGGTTTACCAGCGTACATCCCCTTGATCGCCTCTCGTTTGAAACTTTCAAAATCGAAATTGTTGTTTTTGTTCATTCTACTATGTCTAAGTTAAAAATTCTATCCAAATTTTTAACTGACACAGTTCATTTTACAGTCTCTCTGCTGGCCATCCTTCACCACAAAATAACGTACCAGGCCCGATACAATAAAGGCAATATCGTTACAAACCGTTCCGGCCTGTGAAAAAAGTTCTTTTTTATGCAGATTTTTAAACCGCAGGTGCGATTGAAAAATTTGCCATTCCTCATCATTTAAAATTATAAATGCTTCCAGGTATTTCCTGAAGAGGCCAAACTTGTTCTCAATTAGCGTACCCATAACCTGTCAATTAAAAAAAATACGGCAAACACCACGCTGGCTATGCCATTGGTAGTCATGAAGGCGAAATTTACACGGCTTAAATCGTTCGGTTTAACCAGCATGTGCTGATAGATTAGCATGCTGCAAAAGAAAACGATACCTAAGTAATAGGGCCAGCCCACAACGGTATAAACAGCAGGCAGCATAATAAATATGGCCGAGAGTACGTGCAAAAAAGTAGATAGGCGGAGCGCGTTTATCTTACCCAGGTAGGCGGGGATGGAGTGCAGCTTCTCGGCACGGTCAAAATCCTCATCTTGCAGAGCGTAAATAATATCGAAGCCGCTTACCCAGCATAAAACAGATAGCGAGAAAAATATAGGCAACAGTGCAAATTGGCCGGTAACTACCAGGTACGCGCCAATAGGGGCTAACGACAGACCAAGGCCCAACACTAAATGGCAAAGGGCGGTAAAGCGTTTGGTTGCGCTGTAACCCAATACAACCAGCAAGGCCACCGGTGACAGGTAGAAACACAGGCTGTTAATAAACCAGGTGGTGGCTATAAACAGGGCGCAGTTAATCAGCGTGAAGGTTAATGCGGCTTGCGCGGTTAACCTGCCTGCCGGTATATCGCGCACTTTGGTACGCGGGTTTTTGGCATCAATATCCCGGTCCAGGTAGCGGTTAAACGCCATGGCCGAGTTACGCGCAAAAACCATGCACATCAGCATACAAACCAGCTTTTGCCACTCAAACGGGTGGTTGGTGGTAGTCACTGCCAAAAAGAAGCCAATGATGGCAAACGGCATGGCAAAGATGGTATGCGAGAAGGTGACTAATGAGAGGTATTTTTTCATATTTGTTAAAAGTTGCCCTCTGTTTAAAGGGGGATTATATGTTGTGCTTTAAATAGTGATCTCTTTTCTATCTCACAAAACACACCCCTTGCCCCTCTCGAGAGGGGAGCCTCCTTCGCTGGCCCAAATTGCAAAAGCGGCGGCCCGCGCGATTCCCCTCTTGAGAGGGGCAAGGGGTGTGTTTTATGCGGTATGTATTAGTTACGCTTTCTTTTCATCGTGCGCATTATGCTATCTCATAGAACACACCCCATGCCCCTCTCGAGAGGGGAGCCTCCTTTACTGGCTCGAATTGCAAAAAGCGGGGGGGCGTATTCTGCGCTATACTCCTAACTAAACTCCCTGATTTTTCCCGCCACCAAACATGGCGGCGGCGGCTTTGTAATCAAAATTATTATTAATCGATCCAACAAAATTCAAAACCTCTTCGCGGCCGGTTTGTAGTTCGGCCGAGGTAATGAAAATAGTTGGTATATCCTCAAATGTGGTGAGTAAGGCTTTTTTAAAGGCGCTCACATTCTGGTCGGTTTTAACGCGCGACTGCTTATCGGCCTTGGTGAAGATCAAGGCGAACGATAGTCCTTTTTCGCCAAGCCAGTTGCAAAATTCAAGGTCTATTTTTTGCGGCTCAAGGCGGCTGTCTATCAGCACAAAAACCGTTTGCAAACTTTCGCGCTTATCCAGGTAAGTACGTATAAATTTATTCCAGTCTTCCTTTTTACTTTTCGATATCCGGGCGTAACCGTATCCGGGTAAATCCACCAGGTACCAGTTATCGTTAATCAAAAAATGATTAATCAACTGGGTTTTACCCGGTGTTTGCGATGTTTTGGCAAGGCCCTTTTTATCAACCAGCATATTAATTAACGATGATTTACCAACGTTAGAGCGGCCAATAAAAGCATACTCGGGCTTTACAGCCGGTGGTAGTTTTGATACCTGGGTGTTGCTGCAAACAAAATCGGCACTTTTTACAATCATGCCGCAAAGTTAATGCTTATTTAGTTATTGCCTTGTTAAACTTAAACAGCAATGTTAAAAGGAAATATCTTTTTATAATTTGCGATTGAACATCGGTAATAGAGTTTGCCCCGGCGTATTGGTAGGCGCTCACATTTTGGTTAAAAATATCGTAGCAGGAAAGCTTGATTTCGCCCCGGTCTTTTTTGAGCAACTGGTGGGCAAGGCTCATGCTAACCAAATTAATACTTTTTTGAAATCCAGCGCTGGCCAGTGGGTTATAAGTGTAATTATAACTGCCTTCAATATCGATTTTGCCGGGTAGGTGGCTCATGAAATGGGTATCAACACTGTGCGACGTATAAGCCACATTATTGTAATTAACGCCTGTGTACGTAGTAATGTTACGGTTTATGGAGTAAGCAGGTTCAAACTCGATAATATCCTTCCAATTGACAGACAGCCGCCCGGAAGCACTTATGGAATAATTGTTCTGGAAGCCTTCGTCCTGGTTGAGCTGAAAAAAATTGTGGTATACATAACTAAAAATGTTGGTTGAAACTCCAATAGTGATATCGTTAATTTTTTTAAATTTTTTACCGATGTTAAATCCAAGCGAACCATTATACTGTCCGTTACGGTTAACCGGAGAACTTGTAGATGCGCCTACGCTGCTAATGGTGCGTCGCCGGTAAACACTGTTTTCCTCAAGGGTAAAATTGCTGTACACGCTGGTGTTAACCTGGCTCTCGGGCTTGTAGCTGTAATAATTGGCCGAAAAATTATTCCTTTTAGTTGGTTTTAAATCGGGATTGCCTGTATAGCTTGATACCGGGCTATACACATATTTAATAGGCTGCAAATCGTTAATGCTGGGTTGCGATATGTTGGCATCGTAACTTAGCGTCATATCGCCCAGGCTTAACCTGAGGTTGGGCAATATAAAAAGATAGTTTTGGTTAAGATCTGGTATGTTTTTATTGAATTGGTTATCAATTTGTTGCCATTGTGTTGAAAGGCCGGCTACCAATGTTATTTTTTTAGTGATGTTATAAGTGATGCCGGGGTGTACACTTTCTGTCCATTGTGCGCGTACCAGGTTATAGCTCAGGCTATCTAAATAAACATTGTACTGGTTTATTGCCGGGTTAAAGTCATAGGTAAGTAAATTGCCGTGCTGGCGGTTATAGTTACCGCTAATACTTACATCGGCTATCAATTTTTTGCTTAGTGGGTACCGGTAGCTTGCCGATAGATTGGCATCGGTACCTTTGGTGCTGGTATTTGAATATCTGTTTAAAGTGGTTGTAGGTAGCGCCGATGTATACGAAACGAGTTTATTGGTGCTATAATTATCGGCCTCATCCGGATTGATTTTTAAACTATGCGTTATGGTTATTGATTCGCGTTTCTTTTTCAGTGATTTATAAAAACTGAAGGATTGCTGAAACTGCGTTCCGCCGTTATTGCTATGTGAATCGCCGGAATTGGTACTGATGGACTGCAAAAAATTGCTGGAGTTAAAGGAAGACGAACTGCTGTTGGAGCCACTGTTGTTAATGGTAATTGTGGGGTTATATTTAATTTCTGTAGAGGCATCAGGCTTCCATTTAATGGTTGTACCAATATTGTGCTTGGTAGTGTAATTGCTTCTGCTGCTTGATGATAGCGAAGTTAGCGTAGTATCGTTTAGAAATTGCCGCTGTTTAGCTTCGCTATTATATGTGTTTTGCGTATGCGATAAAAAGTAAACCAGGTTAAGCTTAAGTTTTTTACCATAATCGTTATTGATGTTAAACCCGCCTGTGGCCACGCTTTGTATGCCACTGTAACTCTGGCCGCCAAATGTTCCGCTGTTTAATACATTATCGCCGCCGCCGCGGTCAAAACCACCGGCCGAATATAGCTCTTGCCTTGAAAAGCCCGTTTTGCTCAGGTTATTGCCCACGCCAATGATGCTAACCTGCAAGGTATCCCTAAACATGTTGAACAAGCCGCCGCTTTCGTAACGCCCCTGGGTACCGGCTCCGCCGTAAACTTTACCAAAAATGCTTTTTTTAAGCGCCTTTTTAAATTTCAGGTTGATGATTTTGTCAACCTTGGAGTCTTCAATTAAATGGTCTGGATCATCCTCGCGGTCATCATATACCTGTACTTTAGCAATGAGCGCCGCGTCCAGGTTTTTTGATGCTATCTTGGGGTCGTTAGCAAAAAACTCGCGGCCGTCAATCATTATCTTGCTCACTTTTTTACCGTTTACGGTTATGGTTCCATCATTGGCAACCTCTATGCCCGGTAGTTTTTTAAGCAGGTCTTCCACTACCGCGTTAGGCCGGGTTTTAAATGCTTCGGCGTTAAACTCAATGGTATCCGCTTTAACTACAATGGGCAGCCGCTCGCCGGTAATGGATATCTCTTGCAACAGTTTTGAGCTTAACTCGATGGTGCCGAGATTGACGTTTTCGCCTTTAGTCAGTGTCATCAGTTTGCGCACAGGCTTGTAGCCCACAAAAGTGATCAATACCTTTAAGGGCAAAGCCGCTGGCAGGTTATGTAAAGCAAATGCGCCGTTTTTATCGCTTAAGGTGTAAGATATTAAGGCTGCTGATGTGGAATCCTTTACGTTGATAACCGCAACAGTAGCCATCTCTACAGGCACTTTATTTAACGAATCTATCAGTTTTCCACTTATTATCCCCCGGTTTTGGCCTTTAGCCACAAATAATATCGAAGTAAAAAACAACAGCAATAAAAGTTTACGCATAAGGTGCAAGGTGTTGATCAGGTTTGCAATAATACCTTAACCAGCTTTGGGGGGCGGCTTTATAAAATTTTATTGTTGCGTAAATATGATTATATTATCATATCTTATCAAATATTGAGTGTCAATTTAACAACAATTAACACTATTAAAATAATTACAATTGCATAACATGATAACCAACCATCCACCGTATATTAGATGTTTAAACATTTAAAATGGATAATTACAAAATACCAGCTGCTACCCGCATTGGGCACGTTCATTTAAAGGTGAGCAATTTGCAGCGTTCGCTCGATTTTTATTGCGGCCTGCTCGGTTTTGATCTGGTGATGATGTATGGCGATGCTGCTGCATTTATATCTGCCGGAGGCTATCACCATCACATTGGCTTAAATACATGGCATAGCAAGGGCGCAGGCCCTGCGCCGGTTAGGGCGCCCGGTTTATACCACACGGCTATCCTGTTTCCGGAGCGTAAAGATCTGGCCGCGATATTGCAAAGATTGATTGATCAAAAATATCCGCTAACGGGCATGTCTGATCACGGCGTATCCGAGGCTATCTATCTGAATGATCCCGACCAGAACGGTGTAGAGCTGTACTGGGACCGCCCCCGCGAGCTTTGGCCCAAAGACGAAGAAGGTAATTTAACCATGGTTACCGAATACCTTGATGTTGACGGGTTGTTAGGGGAGTTGAGGTGAGGGAGATAGTCGATAGTCCATGGAGGATAGTCGATAGTCGATAGACCATAGTCCATGGTAAAAAGTCAATAGGCGATGGACAAGGTTGATTCCCATAAACAAGCCAGCATCACCATGGAGTATGGACTATCAACCATGGACTATCGACTATGGACCATGGACTACCAACTATCAACTATGATCCATAAAAAACTCTACCTTTGCGCCATCCATGAGCAAGACAATAACACCATACCAAAACGAAGAGGTTACCAAAAAGGAACAGGTAGCCGATATGTTTAACAATATCTCGAAGACATACGATTTTCTGAATCACTTCATGTCGTTAGGTATCGATATCATCTGGCGTAAAATAGCCATCAATCAATTGAAAAAAGATAAGCCCAAGCTTATCCTGGATGTAGCTACCGGCACGGGCGATTTTGCTTTTGAGGCTTTGAAGATTTTGAAGCCCGAAAAAATTATCGGGGTTGATATTTCGCGCGGTATGCTGGATGTTGCTGAGCAAAAAATAACCAAACGCGGTTTGGCGGGGCAATTTGAAGTACGCATGGGCGATTCGGAAAAACTGCTTTTTGATGCTGATAGCTTTGATGCCGTTACCGTGGCCTACGGCGTACGTAACTTTGAAAACCTGCAGGCTGGTTTAGCCGATATACGCCGGGTATTGCGTCCGGGAGGCAAGGCCGTGATACTCGAGTTTTCAAAACCAAAGGTTTTCCCGGTAAAACAGTTGTATAATTTTTACTTCAATTACATTACGCCCGGTATTGGAAAAATATTTTCTAAGGATGCAAGGGCTTATTCTTACCTGCCCGAATCGGTAGCGGCTTTCCCTGATGGCGAGGCCTTTATATCGCTTATGGATAAAGTGGGTTTCACCAATACCAAACATAGGCCGCTGGCGTTTGGTATTTGTTCAATATACACCGGCGTTAAATGAGTAAAAAGTGCTACACCTTTATATGTTTGTTGATATTTTGCAGCACAGGGTTATTTGCCCAGGTGCCTGCATGGGGTGGCGGCGCCGATTATAACGATTATAGTTTTGGTTTCCATTTCTCGTACGTAAATAGCGATTTTAAAGTCATCAAAAATAAAGATTGGCGTACCCCGTACCTGGATGCCGGGAGTGGTAGAAACGTAACCGACTCGTTAAACGGCATCAGTTCGAGCGGGGCGCCGGGTTTTGCCGTAGGTTTTATAGCCCGTTTACGCGTTACCGATAATCTGGAACTGCGTACAACACCTTCGCTGGTTTTTGCCGACCGTACCATTTATTATCAGTATAAAACAGCATCGCAAAATGTTGAAAAAACGGTGAACGCCTCGCTGGTTGAAATACCGCTATCAGTTAAAATAAAATCGGACAGGCTTGGCGATGTGCGGGCCTATTTGTTAGGCGGTTTAAAATACTCGTACAGTATTACGGGCCCTAAAAAGGAAGACCCCAATATATCACCGCTGGATAAAATGGTGAACACGCAGCGCGGATATGCATCATACGAAGCCGGTATTGGTTGCGATATCTATTTTGATTATTTTAAGTTTTCGCCCGAAATTAAAATTTCAAACTCGTTTCATAATGTGCTTGTTAAGGCTGATAGCCCATATGCCAAGCCGATAGATCAGCTGCTTTTGCACAGCCTGGTGTTTACTATCTACTTTGAATAATCAAATCGGTTAGTTAAAAAAACTTAACTTCGCCAATTATTGTTATCATGCTATTATGTCTAAAATTGCTTTAATTACGGGTGCCACCGCTGGAATTGGCGAAGCTTGTGCTCATGTTTTTGCCCGCGCGGGTTTTGATTTGATATTAACCGGCCGCCGCCAGGAGCGCCTTGACGGATTGGCAAAAAAACTTTCTGAACAATACAATGTGGGCGTTGCTACCTGTGCTTTTGATGTTCAGGACAAAGAAGCCGTTATAGCCAACCTGGAAAGCCTGCCCGCAGTATGGAGGCAGATTGATGTATTGATAAACAACGCAGGCCTTAGCCGGGGGCTCGACCCAATTCAGAACGGAGCGTACAGCGATTGGGAAACCATGATAGATACCAATATCAAGGGATTGTTGTATGTGAGTAAAATAGTATCCAACTGGATGATAAACAATGGCTTTGGGCATATCATTAATTTAGGCTCTATTGCAGGTAAAGAAGTTTACGCCAACGGTAATGTATATTGTGCTACCAAGGCCGCGGTTGACGCCTTAAACAAAGGTATGCGGATTGATTTGCTGCCGCACGGTATTAAGGTAAGCGCCATCCATCCGGGAGCGGTTGAAACCGAGTTTTCTGAAGTGCGCTTTAACGGAGATAAAGAACGGGCCAAAAAAGTATACGAAGGCTTTACACCGCTATCGGCACTTGATGTGGCCGAAACTATACTGTTTATGGCATCGCGCCCGGCGCACGTCAATATCAACGACTTGGTCCTGATGCCCACCGCGCAGGCAACGGCCACAACGATATTCAGGCAATAAGTAATGTGCGGATGAGTAGATGTGCGGATGTGCGAATGAGTAAATATGCGGATATGCAAATAAGTAGATTGCGAATGTTAATTGAATTTGCAAATAAGTAATGTACACTTGATTAGATTTGCAGATGAAATATACCAGTGAGTAGTTGTACGTTGGCAGATAGGTAAATGAGTATATGGTATTACCCCAAAGGCAACAACCTAATAACAAATAACTCAATAACCAATAACCAATAACCAACAAGGCAATAACCTAATAACCTAATAACCAGTAACAAATAACAAACAACCCATGTCACTAATAGAAAAAATAGATCAGGATATCAAAAAAGCCATGTTGGCTAAGCAAGAGTCAACCTTACGTGCTTTACGTGCGGTTAAAGCCGCTTTGTTGCTGGCCCGTACCGAAAAGGGAGCCAGCGATGTGCTTACGGAAGAAGCGGAAATTAAAGTTCTTCAAAAACTGATCAAACAACGTAAAGAGTCGGCCGATATTTATAAAACTCAAAACCGCGACGATTTGTACCAGATAGAAATAGACGAGCTACAGGTTATTGAGGTTTATTTGCCCCAGCAAATGGAAAGGGCCGAAGTTGAGCAGCGTATTAAACAACTGATAGTTGATTTAGGCGCCACATCAATCAAAGAGATGGGTAAAGTAATGGGCGCGGCTAATAAAGAACTTGCCGGAAAAGCCGATGGTAAAACAATATCCGAAGTGGTAAAACAATTATTAAGTTAAATTATTGCTTAAATTGTTGTAACTCCATTTCAATAAACTATTTTTATAGCGGGTATTAAATTTTTATACTACTTTATAAATTGGTATAGCAATTGGATACATAAAAAACACTTACAGATTATATGGGTTTTGTGCTTAAAGAAGAAAACGGTTATAGTTATATTGACGAAGGGGAAGGCGAGGTATTGTTACTGTTGCACGGTTTGATGGGTGCATTAAGCAATTGGGAAAGGGTAATTGAAGAGTATAGTAAAGATTACCGGGTAATTATCCCTATACTGCCCATTTATGATTTGCCTTTGTTAACAACCGGCGTTAAAAGCCTGGCCAAATACGTACATAAATTTATAACCTTTAAAAAACTGAACGATGTTGTTTTAATAGGCAACTCGTTAGGTGGGCACGTGGCCTTAATTTATTGCCTCTCGCACCCTGATGTGGCGCGGGCACTGGTATTAACCGGTAGCTCTGGCTTGTACGAAAACGCCTTCGGCGGATCTTTTCCGCGGAGGGAGAGTTACGATTTTGTAAAGGAAAAGGTTGAATTTACTTTTTACGACCCAAAAACGGCTACCAAAGAATTAGTTGACGAGGTTTTTGCCACTATTAATGATCGTAATAAGGTTATCAGGATATTAGCCATGGCAAAATCGGCCATCAGGCATAATATGGCAAAGGATTTGCATAAGATAAGCATCCCTACAGCGTTAATATGGGGAAGAAATGATAAAATAACACCTCCTGATGTTGCCGAAGAGTTTAACAGGTTGTTGCCTAACTCCGAACTGCATTGGGTTGATCAATGCGGGCATGCACCCATGATGGAGCAGCCCGATGAGTTTAATAAACTATTAAGAGGCTTTTTGGAAAAAATCAAAGTGTAACATGTTAGCATCCGAACTCCTTTCAACCGCAATGCCGCCGCTTCGTACATCACATACGATACAGCAGGTTATTGACCGTATGATAGAGTTTAGGGTGAGGCATTTACCTATTGTTAACGAAGAGCAGTTTCTGGGGCTGGTATCCGAGGATGACCTGATTGAATATACCGATTACCAAACACCGGTAGGGGATGTGATGCTATCGTTGGTTAACCCCTACGTGATAGAAACACAACATATTTATGATGTGATCCGTCTGTTTTACGAACAACGTTTAACCGTTGTGCCCGTACTGGATGAACGCAAAAACTACCTTGGGCTGATATCCATCAATTCCATGAACGAATATTTCGCCCGTATCACGTCGGTGGCCGAGCCGGGCGGAATTATCGTACTTGAAATAACCAACCGCAATAACTCGCTGGCACATATGGCGCAGATTGTAGAGTCGGATAATGCGCAGGTTTTGAGCTCCTACATCCGGTCCTTCCCTGATTCTACCCGCTTAGAAGTTACCCTCAAAGTAAATAAACAAGATATCTCGGGCATCGTAGCATCATTTATCCGTTATAACTACACGGTTCAGGCTACTTTTAATTATACCCCGGTTGACGACGACTCCATGAATCGGTTCGATTCTTTTATGAACTACCTTAATTTATAATGCTACTGCATGAAAATCGCAATATACGGCAGGCAATTTAACGATACAGTTTTACCTTATGTGCAGCAGGTTTTTAATGCACTAACGCAACATCAGGTTGATATTTATGTTTATAAAGATCTCGACGATTTTTTAGCCGGTAAAATAAACATAGGCAGCCCTTACCAAACCTTTACCAGGCATCAGCCTTTAAAAGGTTTAATTGATGTTCTGTTAACCCTTGGCGGGGATGGCACCCTGCTTGACACCGTCGCTTTCATCCATGATTCGGGCATCCCTGTTGTGGGTATTAATTTTGGGCGATTGGGCTTTTTAGCCAGCATCAGCAAAAGCGATATTGCCGACGCCATACATGCCGTAGTTCATCGGGATTTTACACTGGATAGCCGCGTACTTTTAACCATCGAATCAGAGAATCATGCCTTTAATGGTGATAATATCGCCCTCAACGATATTACCTTCCACAAGCGCGACGATTCGGCCATGATTACCATACACGCCTATTTAAACGGCGAACTGTTAAACTCGTACTGGGCCGATGGCATCATCGTATCTACACCTACCGGCTCAACGGCCTATGCATTAAGCTGCGGCGGGCCAATTGTGCTGCCGCGTTCGGGCAATATTATCATTACGCCGGTAGCGCCGCATAACCTTAATGTGCGGCCCATCGTACTATCGGATGATAGCGTGCTCAGTTTTGAGGTAGAATGCCGCAGTGCAAACTACCTGGTATCCTGCGATTCGCGCACGGTTATCATCGATACAACCGTTAAATTCAGCATCCGCAAGGCATCATTCGAGTTAAATTTGCTTAGGCTTAATAATGAAACTTATTTAACAACGTTAAGGAACAAGTTGTTATGGGGAATAGACGCCCGTAATTATTAAAAGCCGTTTTTATTAATGCCTAAGTTTATATTGATTTTGTGCGCGGCGCTTATACTATTTACGTTTCCGCTGAGGGCTCAAACCTGGGAAGTGGGTGGTTCGGCAGGGGCGGCGGGTTACATCGGCGATTTTAATCCGGCTAATCCCCTTAAATTTACCGATCCCGCGTATGGCGTTTTTATCAAGCGTAACTTCAACCAGTTTCTTTCTGTCAAAATAAATTATACGCACGCCACCATCAGCGGCGCCGACAGCACATCGTCAAACCAGCAGTTAAGAGACCGTAACCTGAGTTTTTCAAGTACCTTAACCGAGCTGAGCCTGATGGGCGAACTTAATTTTCTGCCTTATATACCGCAAATTGGCCGCAATAAGTTTACTCCTTTTATTTTTCTGGGCATAGGCACCGTTAAATATAACCCTGTGGCAACCTACCAGGGAGAGGATTACGAGCTGAGGCCGCTCATGACGGAAGGGCAAACAAAGCCTTACAGCCAAAGTGCTTTGGCTATACCTTATGGGGCCGGCATTAAATATAATTTTGCGGGCCAATGGAACCTTATTGTCGATCTGGGCTACCGTACTACCAATACCGGTTACCTTGACGATGTTAACGGCCTCTATGCCGATAAAAGTTCGCTCCCCAACAACCTGTCGCGTACCTTGTCCGACCGGTCGGGCGAAAACAGCGGCGTGTACATCGGCTCGGCAGGCTCGCAGCGGGGCAACCTGCGCGGTGCCGATACCTACATGTTTTTGGGGTTCAGTATTTCATATACCTTTTTAACACGCAAGTGCTACACTTTTAATTAAAAGCTGCCACCCGGGCTTGGCATTTTACAGTTGCTCAATATTTTTGGTGCTTCCCAGCTTTTTATCGAGCTCTTTTTTATCCCAAAAAAATAAAGCCAGGCAAAATAAAACCGCAACAACATCAACCACCCTGCGAGACGATTTTACATTCTCTACCTCGGGGTATAAGCTCATCAGCGTAAACGATATGGCATAAAGTATCACAATGGCTATAATACCGGCTGGCATAGTCAGCAGTATGCGGTTCAGCTTTTTGGTCCAAATTCGTTTTTCGTCATCCATCTGCAGCTTGGCGGCAATCAGCTTCTCATAATATTGTTTAAAATAAACGTAAAAGATGATCAGGAAAATAATGCAGAGCGACGATATCATGATCCAGGTTTTGAAGCATGAAAATATTAAAAACTACAATAACTTCCATACAAAAAATTAAAAATTTCGATCATTTAAAAGCTCTGATAGTTAAAATGATAAATATTTTTAGCGTGGTTTAAATTGGCTGTGTACCTAACAAGTGTTAAAAATTGTTAACCAACCTTTTCTTTTTAACCATATCATAAAAATATACAAAGTAAGTTTTACCTTTGTCCCCTGAAATTTTTGGATATTTCCGGTTAAACAGCGCTTGTACCTGTTTTTTTAATTGGAGATTGACAGTTGATTAATTACAAAAATGGTTGCTAATAAGGCTTGTAAATATTTAAAGGATAGTATATATCAGCGTGTTACAACGCCTTTAGTTTTTGTATATGGGCATTTGCAGCTTAATGGCAAATAATTTGGTGATGGGATTTAAAGAGCAGATAGATACAGCCAGGTTACCGCAGCATATTGCTGTAATTATGGACGGAAATGGCAGGTGGGCTAAGGGCAAGGGTAAATTGCGTGTTTTTGGCCATCACAATGGCGTATTATCCGTTAGGGATGTGGTTGAGGGAGCGGGAGAACTGGGTATTAAATATTTAACGCTGTATACCTTCTCGTCCGAAAACTGGAACAGGCCCAAATTTGAAGTTACTGCCATTATGGAGTTGCTGATATCAACCATCAATAAAGAGATCAGAAAATTAATGGATAACAATGTTCGCCTCAATACCATAGGCGACATGGATATGCTGCCCGCCAAGTGCAGCGCCGAATTGAATAACGCCATTACCCAAACAGCAGGTAATACAGGCCTGGTACTTACCCTGGCCCTGAGCTACAGCTCGCGGCGCGAAATAGTGCAGGCCACGCAAGCTATTGCCCGTAAGGTAGAAAGCGGCGAACTGAAGGCGGCAGACATTACCGAAGAAGTTTTTTCTCAGCATTTACATACATCTAACCTGCCTGATCCGGAATTGCTGATCAGAACCAGCGGGGAGTACCGCATCAGCAATTACCTGCTTTGGCAAATTGCTTATGCCGAGCTGTACTTTACTGACAAATTATGGCCAGATTTTAGGCGCGAAGATTTGTTTGAAGCGATACTTGATTATCAGAAACGTGAACGCCGGTTTGGCATGATAAGCGAACAAATCAACTAATATTTTTACGTTTAACACTTTTTAACAACTGTATAAATTATTTTAGCCACCAAAATATTCGAATGAATAAACTCCTTTTTGCAATTCTTTTTTCTGTGATTTGCTCTACTACATGGGCGCAGGTATCAAACCAACCGAGGCCGTCATTGAGCAAGCAAATACCTGCTGATAGTTTAAGCTATTTAAGTCCAAAAGATTATATCATTGGTGGCATTACGGTTAGTGGTGTAAAGTATCTTGAAAAAGATGTACTGATAACCATTTCTAAGTTAAACAAAGGCGATAAGATCACCATCCCCGGCGAAGCATCGTCAAACGTGATCAAAGCTTTATGGGACCAGGGCCTTTTTGATGATGTGCAATTAAACATCACCAAAATCAACCTCGATACCGTTTACTTTGATATCCAGATCCAGGAGCGTCCGCGTTTATCACGTATACACCTCACTGGCATCCGTAAAGGCGAAATTGAAGATATCCAAAAGAAACTTAACGATAAGGCTGGTAAAATAGTAAACGAAAACTTGCTTAATACCACTACCAATATCATTAAAAAGCACTTTACCGAAAAAGGTTACCTTAATACAACGGTAACTATCAAACAACGTAAAGATCCGGCCGATGCCAATAGTTTAATTTTGGATGTAGCTATTGATAAAAAGCAAAAAGTAAAAATTAATAAAATAAGCTTTGAGGGCAATGTTGTATTTAACGATAAAAAGCTGAAGGGCTTTATGGGTAAAACACGCGAGAAAAAATGGTACCATATTTTTGGTTCCAAAAAGTTTATGCGTGATAAATACGAAGAAGATAAACAAGGCTTTGTAGAAAAACTGCAGGCCAAGGGTTACCGTGATGCCGAAATTGTGAGCGATTCGGTTTACCGACATGATGACCGTACCGTTGATATCAAAATTAAATTATACGAAGGCCCTAAATATTACTTTGGTAAAATTACTTTCTCGGGCAATGCCAAATATCCAACCAGCTTTTTGAAAACCGTTCTTCGTATCAAAAAAGGGGATGTATTTAGCGAAGATGATTTGAACAAACGTTTAACCGGCGGTGGCGGCGGCAATAGTGATGATATTTCGTCGCTGTATTTAAACGATGGTTATTTAACTTACCAGGCAGATCCGGTTCAAACTAAAATTTATAATGATACCGTTGATGTGGATATCAGGATGTACGAGGGGCCTCAGTACAACATCAACCGCATTATTATTAAAGGTAACGATGTAACTAACGATAAAGTTATTTTGCGCGAGCTGCACACTAAGCCCGGACAAAAATTCTCAAAAGAAGCCATTGTACGTAGTACACGTGATATTACCACCTTAGGTAACTTTGATGAGCAAAAAACCGAGCCGAAGCCTACAAACATCAACCCGCAGGATGGTACCGTTGATATCGTGTACAACGTAGTTGAGAAACCTTCCGATCAGATTGAGCTTTCGGGTGGTTTTGGTGGTGGCCAGTTAGTAGGTACCCTGGGCTTAACGTTCAACAACTTCTCGTTACGTAATATCTTCAATGGCAAGGCGTATCGCCCTTTACCTAAAGGCGATGGCCAAAAGCTGAGCTTGCGTGGCCAGTCAAACGGTCAAAATTATCAGAATTATTCGTTCACTTTTTCTGAACCATGGCTGGGTGGTAAAAAACCAATTTACTTCGCCTTTACAGCGTATACCCAGGTTAGCTCTAACGGATCGGTTTACGCCAGTACAGATGCAAGCTATTACCACTTAAAAATAAATGGTGCCGGTATCACTTTAGGTCAGCGTTTAAAATGGCCTGATGATCTTTTCCAACTGAACTATTCATTAAACGTGGATCATTATACCTTACACAATTATCCCGGTTACTTGTTTACCAACGGTACATCATACAATATTAAGTTAACGCAGGAGTTTAGCCGTAACTCGTTAGATGCACCTATCTATCCTACATCAGGCTCCAATATTAAATTTACTATCCAGGCAACGCCTCCATACTCTTTATTTAACAGTACCAACTATAAAATAGCTACTGCGCAAGAGCGTTATCAATTTGTAGAGTACCACAAATGGAAGTTTGAGTCGCAATGGTTCCAGAAAATCTATGGTAAACTGGTGTTAAAAAGCCAGGCTCAATTTGGGTTTATGGGTTATTACAACAAGGATGTTGGCCAGGCTCCGTTTGAGCGCTTTAAATTGGGCGGTGATGGTATGCAGAGTTACCAGTTTTTACAAGGTAGCGAGATTATCGGTTTAAGGGGATATCAAAATTTCTCGATAGTTCCGGTAGGCTCAAGCTATAATGCAGATAACAACCCTGGTAGCCCGGTATTTAACAAATACATGTTAGAGCTTCGCCACCCGGTTATTGCCAGCCAAAGCGCAACCATATTTGTACTTGCTTTTGCAGAGGGCGGTAACGTTTGGAATTCTTTCAGCGATTTTAACCCCTTCAATGTTAGGCGTTCGGTGGGTGTTGGCGCGCGTATCTTCCTGCCGATATTTGGATTGCTGGGCTTGGATTATGGTTATGGGTTTGATGCCATACAAGGTGCACCAAGCGCCAACAAAGGCCAGTTCCACTTTTCCATCTCTCAAAGCCTTACAGGAGGATTTAATTAATTTGTATAAATAAAGCAAAAAACAATATATTGCACATTTAAGCGTCATTATAGCTAATGTGTATAACTACAATGAAAAAAATATTTTTAACCCTTGGTTTAGTGCTGTTAATGGGTGCGGCAAGCTTTGCGCAACGTTTTGCTTATATCGATTCTGATTATATATTAAAACATATTCCGGATTATGTATCATCCCAGAAGGAGCTTAACGCACTTTCGGCACAATGGCAAAAAGAGGTTGACGCCCGTTTCCAGGAGATTGACCGCATGTACAAGGCTTACCAGGCCGACCAGGTATTGATGACCGCCGATATGAAAAAGCGGCGCGAGGGCGAAATTATTGATAAAGAAAAGGCCGCGAAGGATTTTCAACGTCAGAAATTTGGGCCAGATGGGGAGCTTACCCAGCGTAGCAACGCCTTGGTTAAACCTATACAAGACAGGATAGCCAAAGCCGTACAGGCCTTAGCCGAAAGCGAAAACCTGGATATGGTTTTTGATAAAAATAGCGAGGTGATTATGTTATACGCCAATCCACGCTATGATAAAAGCGCAGATGTAATTACACGTTTGGGCCTTAAGCCGGGCGTGTTGGCCAAATAGCCTACCAACCACATTAAAGTTTGATTAGAGTTGAAAAATAAACGGCTTAAATCAAAATAATTGTTTAAAATAGCACCATAATAAAAAACAGAAAAAGTAAAAAATGAAAAAATTATTTAAAGTTGTATTAGTTGCGGGATGTATCTTGTTTATCGGAACTTTTGCTCAAGCACAGACAAAAATTGCCCACGTTAACTTTAACGCTATAATTGACCAGATGCCTGATACAAAAACCATCTCTGCACAATTACAAGCTTACCAAAAAACCTTTATCGATCAGCTAACCAGCATGCAAACTGAATTGCAATCAAGGGCTGCTGATTATGAAGCCAAAAAAGCTACTTTTACTGATGCTGTTCGCCAGGCAAAAGAAAGCGAATTGCAGGATCTTCAAAAACGTATGCAAGATTACCAAACTACTGCCGGTCAAAAGGTAGAAGCTAAAAAAGATGAGCTTGGAAAACCACTTTTTGATAAAGTTAGAGCAGCAATAGCCGCCGTAGCTAAAGAAAAAGGTTTTGGATATGTGATTGATTCTTCACAAAACATCCTGTTGGTATCTCCGGATGCTGACGATTTAATGCCTTCTGTAAAAGTGAAATTAGGCTTAAAATAATAAAAAATTAAATTAAATAGAAGCGAAGCCCGGTTATATAACCGGGCTTCGCTTTTTTATTGCCATTTTTGCAATATGTTACCTGCTCATCCTATTGGTGTTTTTGATTCCGGTTACGGTGGATTAACCGTTTTTCGTTCCATTGCCAAATTGCTGCCCCAGTATGATTATATCTATTTAGGCGATAACAGCCGGGCACCTTATGGCAGCCGTTCGTTTAAAACCATTCATCAATATACCTGGGAGTGCGTACAGCATTTGTTTAAAATGGGCTGCCCACTGGTTATACTGGCCTGCAATACGGCCTCGGCAAAGGCCTTGCGCACCATACAGCAGCACGACTTAAAAAAACACGATTCATCAAAACGCGTGCTCGGCGTAATCAGGCCTACGGCCGAGGTAATAGGTAACTATTCAAAAACAAAAGAGATTGGTGTGCTGGGTACAAAAGGTACAGTTCAATCGGGCTCTTACCAAATTGAAATAGGCAACTTTTTCCCCGACGTTAATGTGTACCAGCAAGCCTGCCCGCTTTGGGTACCGCTGATTGAGAACGGTGAGTACGATAAACCTGGTGCCGATTACTTTGTTAAACAATATCTGGATCAAATTTTAGCTCAGTCGCCCCGCATTGATACCTTGTTATTGGCATGTACCCATTATCCGCTGTTGGAGCAAAAAATCAGAGCCTATCTTCCGGCTGATGTTCAGGCGGTTTCGCAGGGCGATATTGTGGCGCAAAGCCTGGTTAATTATTTGCAGCGGCATCCGGAAATGGAAAGCAAGCTTACCAAAAATGCCAGTCAGAAATTTTTTACCACAACAGATGATACGGCAGATTTTGACCATCATGCCACACTGTTTTACTGCCAACCCGTGCAGTCAACCTACCTGCCGGTAAAGTAAATGTAGTAAGGTCGCGCGTGTTGCCAGCAAGCACCCTGTTGGGTTTAACCTGCTTCACTTAGTAATAAAAGCAATAATATTTTTAATGTTATCGCTGCTGTTATTAACGGTATCAATCAGTAACTCCAACGGGCCGGGCCTCAATTGCATTTCGCCATAACGTTGTTTAAGCAGTTTAAAATCGGTAATAAGCTGGTTGGGGGCCGGGTTTTCGGCTCGTTTGTTAAACCGGGATGCCCATAGCTCCTCATCGCTACAAGTTACCACGATAGATTTTAGTTCTACATTGTTTTCGATGCACCAGTTTTTTAGTTTGGCTATATCATCATCAAACTGAAACGGAAAGTCTAATAGGAGGGTAGATGTTGTGGGGGCGTTACTTTTTAAAACCGCATATAAGATGTGGTGTGTAGCGCTATTTCGTTGTTGGTGATCCGGATTTAAAGTGCTCAAACCATCATAGATATCATCTTTCCTGATTACGGGTAAATTAAGTTGAGCCGAGAGCAAACCGGATAATAATGTTTTTCCCGTTCCGGGCCGCCCTCTAAACAAAATTAATTTCATGGCTTCAATTTTAGCAACAAATATAACAGATGGGGGCTTGCGTTGCTGTTGCTTTACAATATTTACCGCTGTTTTAACTCCGATGTGCTTAGCCGGATAATATATTTATAACGGATATGTATTAGGTAGGAGAGAGGCTAACAGGCGATTATAACTTTAAAAAGACTACTAAATCGGTGTGTTATAAAGAAAATAACAACTCACAGCCTTTTAGGGGGATATTTAGCCCGGGCTAATGCCGTATTTTATTTGTAATTAAGTAAGTTTGCAGCCCAAAGTAAACTTTGCGGATTTGGCTTTTTATATTACATATATCATCATCGCTTTAGGGCTTTTTGCCTTTGCCGGCTTGTTTACCCTATTTGGGGTATATGCCGAGCGGAAGGTATCTGCCTTGATACAAGACAGGCTTGGCCCCACCGAGGTAGGCAAGTACGGCACGCTGCAAACCCTGGCAGATATGCTGAAATTGATCCAGAAAGAATTTATTACACCCGCTGCAGCCGATAAGCTTTTGTTTGTGCTGGCGCCGGCCATTATTTTTGTGGCGGTTTACCTCGGTTTCGCGGCTATGCCCTGGGGGCCGGGTTTGGTGCCGGTTAGCTTAAATATCGGTTTGTTTTATGTGTTCGCTATTATCTCGGTAGAAACATTGGGCATCCTGATGGCCGGTTGGGGCTCCAACAATAAATACTCATTATTGGGCGCTATGCGCTCCGTATCGCAAATCATCTCGTACGAGATCCCGGCGGGTTTCGCCATTATATCAGTGGTGATGATCACCCAGACGCTCGATCTGCAGCAGATTGCCACCCAGCAAGGCATCTTATCAACCGAAACAACCAAATTTTTAGGTTATTGGGATGTGAGCCATACAGGCGGGATATTATCCTGGAACATTTTCAGGGCGCCGCACCTCATTATAGCGTTTGTAATTTATTTTATCGCATCGCTGGCCGAATCAAACCGGGCGCCTTTTGATATACCCGAAGCGGAATCTGAACTGGTTGCCGGTTTCCATACCGAATATACCGGGATGGGCTTCGCCTTTGTGTTTCTGGCAGAATATGCCATGATGTTTTTGGTATCCATGATAGCCGTGATGCTGTTTTTAGGTGCCTGGAATACACCGCTGCCCAATATGGGGCGGCTACATTTAGCCGATTATACCACCGGTATAGCATGGGGCATTTTATGGGTAACTTTGAAAACCCTGGCACTGGTATTTGTACAGATGTGGATCAGGTGGACTTTACCCCGTTTCCGCATCGACCAGTTGATGGGTTTATGTTGGAAGGTGTTAACACCGCTGGCTTTTGTGTGCATGCTGATATCGGGGATATGGCGGCTGTTGTTGATGTGAGAATTGTCCTGTTGTTGGTGGGCTGTTTCGTCGCGCGTTGAGGACACACCCCTCCACCCCTCTCAAGAGGGGAATCGCACGGGGCCTGGGCTTTTAAACGGTTCAGGCCTCAACAAGAAAAAAGCTCCCCTCTCGAGAGGGGGTGCGCAGGGCAATGCAGTGGAAGGGGGTGTGTATCGCCGCGCGTTGAGGACACACCCCTCCGCCCCTCTCAAGAGGGGAATCGCTCGGGGGCCTGGGCTTTAAAAGGGTTCAGGCCTCCACAAAAAACAGCTCCCCTCTCGAGAGGGGGTGCGTAGGGTATTGAAGTGGGAGGGGGTGTGTGTCACCGCGCGTTGAGGACAATAAATACAGAAGAAAATAAAAGATGTTAAAAGAAGTATTCAACGGATTTAAAACAGCATGGGTGGGGTTATTCCTTACACTCAGGCACTTTTTTGCTTCAAACAAGCAAAGGGTGGTATCGTCTGTAAAGTCTGATAACTACTTTGAGGAGCAGGACGGTAAGGGAACCAATACCATCCAATATCCGCAGCAAAAACTGCCCGTGCCCGAGGTAGGGCGGTACCAGTTGGATGTGGAGATGGACGACTGTATTGTATGCGACCTATGCGCCAAAGTTTGCCCCGTGGATTGTATCACCATCGATAGCATCAAAGCTACCGAAGCCATTGGCCAAACATCCGACGGGACAACCAAACGCCTTTACGCGGCTAAGTTTGATATTGATATGGCCAAATGCATGTACTGCGGTTTATGTACCGTAGTATGCCCAACAGAATGCATCACCATGACTAACCAGTACGATAAAAGCGTGCAGGACCTGAATTTGTTAACCTATAAGTTTTCGGATATGTCTGCCGAGATGGCCGAAGAAAAACGAAGGTTGTTTGATGCCCAGCAGGCAGAAAAACAAGCGGCCAAGTTGGCTGCCATGAAAAAGAAGGAAGGCGGCGCATGAATATAGAACAGATTTTATTTTACGTGATGGGTTTCATCGCCCTCGCATCGGCCTTGCTGGTTGCCGCCAGTAAAAACCTGGTGCGCTCGCTGTTTCTATTTTTTGTAACACTGTTTGCGCTGGCCGGTTTATACGTTTTTGCCCTGGCCGATTTTGTGGCCGTTACCCAGATTGTGATCTACGTGGGCGGGGTATTGGTATTGATGTTGTTTGCCTTTATGCTTTCTAATAAAGATGTACTTAATAATTTACAACAAGGCAACAACAAGTTTATATCGGTTGGCAAGTTGCCAGCCCTTTTGGTAGCGGTACTATTTTTAATTGTATTGGTAAACGCCATTATTAAGGCGCAGCCCGATAGTTTGCCCTGGATAAAAGCTTCGGTACAACATGATAATGTGATTAAACCGGGCGACAATATGCTGAGCAATATCGGTATCAACCTGATGACGCGTTACCTGTTGCCGTTCGAGGTGGTCTCCATCCTGTTGATGATGACCTTGATAGGCGCTGCACATTTAGCCCGGAAGGAGGAACACAAGCTATGATCACCCTCTCTAACTTTCTGATGATAGGGGCGGGGCTGTTTTGCATCGGCATCTATATCGTGCTATCCAAACGCAACGCTATCCAGGTATTGATCGGTATCGAGCTGATTATCAATTCAGCCATATTAAACCTGGTTGCCTTTGGTAAGTACGATAAGCTGGATAACAGCGGGCAATCATTCGCGCTGTTTGCCATTGTGCTGGCCGCGGCGGCGGTTGCAGTGGCGCTGGCCATTGTTTTAAACGTATACCGCCAGTACAAAACCATCGATCCGGCAGAGGTTGATAAATTAAAAGGTTAATGAATTGGAGCAAATAGTAACACATAACGATATGATGAACGTGCAACTGGCTATTATAGCTGCCGTTGTGCCTTTTGCTGCCTGTTTAATTAACCTGTTATTTGTACCTAAACAAAGCAAAATATCGGGCGGGGTATCAACCCTGGCCATTATAATAAGTTTAACCTTAGCCGGTTTTGTGTTTAGCCAGATATGGAACCAGGCATCCGTACAAATCCATCAGCAATGGTTTGTTATCGGCAGTATCCGCGTTCAGGCTGGTATCTGGCTCAACAACCTGTCGGTTTTAATGCTGCTGCTGGTTTCGGCAATTGCCTTGCCGGTGCATATCTACTCCATGGCCTACATGAAGGGCGATGAGCGCTATACCCGGTATTTTATGTACCTCAGCTTTTTTTGCTTTGCTATGCTGGCTTTGGTTATTATGGATAGCCTGTTGCTGTTGTACGCCTTTTGGGAGCTGGTGGGTTTTGCATCGTACCTGCTTATCGGCTTTTGGTTCACCCGCGAAAAGGCCGTTCAAGCCAACAAAAAGGCTTTCATCATGAATAGGATAGGCGATGTAGGCTTACTGATCGGCATCCTGCTGCTGTATTCGCATTACCACACCTTTGATATGGTACAGCTGTTTAGCGGTAGCAACCCGCTGGCCAGTGCCAAAGGGGTTGATGCCGCCTGGTTAACCTTACCCGGCATTTGCTTTTTATGCGGGGCCATTGCCAAGTCGGCACAGTTTCCGCTCCATACCTGGCTGCCCGATGCTATGGAAGGCCCAACATCGGTATCCGCATTAATCCACGCAGCTACTATGGTGGCCGCCGGTATATTTTTATTAGGGCGAGTTTACCCGGCTTTTAATACCGATGTATTAACCATTATTGCCGTTATAGGCTGCTTTACCGCCTTAATGGCCGCTACCATCGCGCTCACGCAAAACGATCTGAAACGGATACTGGCCTATTCTACCATATCGCAATTGGGCTTTATGATGCTGGCCATGGGCGTTGGCGCTTACTCATCGGCCTTGTTCCACCTGGCAACACATGCTTTTTTTAAATGCCTGTTGTTTTTGGCGGCAGGTGTTATCATCCACCAGATGAGCCATCTTAAACACAAGCACGAGCTGGACATCGATCCACAAAATATTTTAAACATGGGCGGTTTGCGTAAGCTGATGCCCGTAACGTTTATTACCTGCTGCATTGCCGCCCTGGCTTTAATAGGCTTCCCGCTAACATCGGGCTATCTATCTAAAGAGGGTATCCTCATCCAGGCTTTCGAGTGGGCGCAGGGCAAAAGCTGGGTGTATACCATGATACCAGTTGGGGCCATGCTTACCAGTTTGCTCACGGTGTTTTACATTGCCCGTTTAATATTCAAAGTGTTTTTGGGCCAGTCGCGCTTAAAGCAAATTAACCCGGCTCTTGAGCCCGAGGCCCACGAGGGTAACTTACTCTTCTCGGTACCGATGGTGTTCCTGGCCATTTGCAGCCTGTTTCCTTTATTTTCGATTAATCCTTTTGAGTATGGCCATGCCTGGCTTGTTAAAGGGTTTGGCGCTGTCGCGGATGTGGAAAGTAACTTTCATTTGCTGGTTCCGCTTACGGTGAACGGCTTAGGTTTGCTGGTTATTTACCTGGCCTATAGCATTTACGTAAAGCAAAATATCCATTGGTTTAAACAGCAGGGGTGGTTGTACCAACTATCCTACAACCAATGGTATATCGATAGCTTTTACAGCAAGGTAGTGGTTAAGTCGGTTTTACTTTTAGGCAAGGCCCTGTATTGGTTTGATCAGGTTATTTTAGACGGCTTTGTTAATTTACTGGCTTCGGTTAGTTTGGCGCTCAGTAAGGTTGCGGCCCTGTTTGATGAATATGTGATTGACGGCCTGCTGCATTTGCTTACCGAAATTGTAAAACAGGCTGGTAACTTTATCCGGGGTTTTCAAACCGGAAAAGTGCAGAACTATCTGTTTACCATGTTGTTGATTATTTTAGTTGTGTATGTTTTAAAGACGTTTATTTGATAATGAATATATTAACGCTGCTTATTTTTTCCCCAATATTGTTCGGTATCCTGGTACTCATCCTGCCCACAGAATTGCGGAACATCTCTAAACATATTACGCTGCTGGCCACGCTTGTTCAGTTAGGCATCAGCATCTGGCTTTATCTTAATTTTAAAACCGGGGCGGCTTTTGCAGGGGTTAATCGCGAAGCCCAATACCAGTTTGTTGAAAAACTACATTGGATAGGTTTAAACCTTGGCGGGATGGGCAAAATGCAGATTGATTATTTTGTTGGGGTTGATGGTATTTCTATCGTGTTATTGCTGATGTCGTCCATCGTGATGGTAATCGCCGCCTTATCATCCTGGGAGATCAACAAGAACCATAAAGGCTATTTCGCCTTGTTTTTGTTATTGGATGTAGCCATTACGGGCGTATTCTGCTCGCTGGATTTCTTCCTGTTCTACATATTTTACGAGCTGATGCTTTTGCCGCTATATTTCCTGATCGGGATATGGGGCGGCGCGAAGCGCGAATACGCAGCTATCAAATTTTTTCTGTATACCTTGTTCGGTTCGGTGTTTATGCTGCTGGTGATGGTTGGGCTGTATTTTTCGGTTAAAGATCCGGCAACGGGAAATCATACCTTCAACATGATCCAGATGATGAACACCGCCAATTACGATGCTGGTTCGGTATTCAGCACCATCAGTCACCGCATGTTATTTGGCCTGCCTGCCCGTACGGTTGGTTTTATTGTGCTCTTTATAGCCTTCGCTATCAAGGTGCCGGTAGTGCCGCTGCATACCTGGCTGCCCGCTGCACACGTTGAAGCGCCAACGCCGGTATCTATTATACTGGCAGGTGTATTGCTCAAAGTAGGGGGCTACGGTATTATCCGCATCTGCCTGGGTATATTTCCGGAGGTAGCAGCCTCGGGAGCCTTTTGGCTGGGACTGCTTGGCGTAATATCCATCCTTTACGGTGCCTTAAACGCCCTTGCTCAGCGAGATTTGAAGCGGTTGATCGCCTTCTCGTCTATCTCGCACATGGGCTTTGTGCTCCTGGGCATAGCATCACAAACTGCCGAAGGCGTAAGCGGTGCCATTATGCAGATGGTGAGCCACGGTTTCTTATCCTCCATGTTGTTCTTTTTAGTGGGCGTAATCTATAACCGGGTGCATGATCGGGATGTTTACAGTTTCCGCGGCTTAAGTACCTTGCTGCCTAAGTATACCGTATTTGTGATGATTGCCTTTTTTGCGTCGTTAGGTTTGCCGGGCTTTTCGGCCTTTATTGCCGAAGCATTCAGCCTGGTGGGGGCGTTTAATTCAACAGCAATACCCACATGGATGGCGGTATGCGGTTCGGTAGGTATCCTGCTGAGCGCCGGTTATTTTTTGTGGACGCTGCAGCGGATGTTTTTTGGCGATACCCAGTTAAAAGGTGGCGAAATATGGAAACTGGCCCTTACCGATGTTAACCGGCGCGAGGTGATTGCCCTGGTGCCCCTGGCTGCCCTGGCCTTAATTTTAGGCATTATGCCTTCGCTTGTTTTTGATAAGATCAACGATTCGGTACTGGCGCTTATTCAATTTATTCAAATCAGGTAAATGAACGATCTGCTGCCCTACATACCAGAACATTTGAATAACATCCGGCAGAGCCTGGTGTTTTTTATGCCCGAAATAGGCTTGAGCCTGTTGTTTATACTGGTATTTGTAACCGACTTACTTTTTGGAAAAAACTCAGGCTGGATGTGTCGTGGCATTGCCATTGCGGGGTTGATCATCGTTCTGTACCAATGCCTGTGGCAGTTTGTGCTGTTAAACGATGGCACTTTACTGAAAAATAACGCGCAATACATTTTCGGTGGGATGTTGTTTGTAGATCGCACCGCGGTTATTTTTAAATTGATCCTTGATGTATGCGCCATATGTGTGCTGCTTTATATCCCCTGGGATAAAGCCCTGCGCTCGCATTTCAAAGGCCTTTCCGATTTGTATTCCATCATTATAGCTTCGCTGCTCGGCTTGCATTTAATGGTGATGGCGGTAAACCTGCTCAGTATTTATATATCTATCGAGATGGTATCCATCGCCTCGTACCTGATGGTTGCCTATCGGTCGGACACCCAGGGAACAACCGAAGCCGGTATGAAGTACGTGCTGTTCGGCGCCGTTTCTTCGGCCATTATGCTATACGGTATTTCGCTTTTGTATGGTTTTGGAGGCTCCTTAAATTTACAGAGCGATGCATTTATCCATAACCTTACCCTGGTTAACCCTGTAAGTGTTTCGCTGGCTATCGTGTTGGTAATGGTAGGCATAGGTTTTAAACTATCGTTTGTGCCGATGCATTTTTGGGTGCCCGATGTTTACCAGGGAGCTGCTACGCCCGTTACGGCCTACCTTTCAACCTTGCCTAAAGTAGCAGGCTTTGCGCTGTTAATTAATTTTTTAACTCCTTTTATATTCAATAGCCAGTTTAACGCTATTGATTTCAGGTTGTTTTTATCGGTTGTAGGTATTGTAACCATGATAGTAGGTAACCTGGCTGCCCTATGGCAAACCAATATTAAAAGGCTGCTGGCCTATTCAAGCATAGGGCATACCGGTTTCGCGCTCATGACTTTGGCTACCTTTTCGCAGCAAGGGATATCGGCCCTGCTGTTTTACCTGGCTGTTTACGCCATAGCCAATATCGGCGCGTTAATGTTGAGCTCGTATTATGTTAACCGTATCGGCGCGCACGATCTGGATAGTTACAAGGGTGCTGGCCTGCGTTACCCCTTGCCTTCGGTTTGTTTTGTAATCATCCTGATTTCTTTAGCCGGCTTACCCGTTTCGGCGGGATTTAACGGCAAGGTGCTGGTGTTTTCGTCGGTATATAAAATATATGATCAAAATCATAATACCTGGCTTTTGGCTTTGATGATAACCGGTGCCGCAACCACAATTATTTCCTTATTTTACTATATCAAGATCCCTCTTTACCTCTTCCTCAAGAAAAACGAACATCATGTTGACGATCTCTATATTACTCATCGCTATTTATTGATTTTTGTTTGTTTGATCAGTTTTTTCCTGCTCGCAACGGGTTTATTTCCGCAGATGTTGAACATCTTTTTAAATTAATTATCGTATTAAACGAAATTTAATTTAGGAATTTATTTTTAGGCAAAATTTTATACTTTAGGCCTTCGCTATTTTATAAAATTTCAAAATAAATGAAAAGATTAATACCCATTAGTTTCCTGGTCGTCATTTTGTTGTTGTCTTTTATTTTCCCTTCGGTAGATGTTATCAATACCAATGCCAATATCAGCGCAGCTGATACAGCTTGGATGCTGAGCGCCACTGGTTTAGTATTGATTATGACACCGGGACTCGCCTTTTTTTACGGCGGTATGGTGAATAAGAAAAATGTGATATCTACAATGTTTCAGAGTTTTATCTGTATGGCAATTATCACCATTATCTGGGTGGTTTTCGGTTTTAGTTTGGCCTTCGGGAACTCTATTTATGGCATCATCGGCGATCCGCGAACCTTTTTTATGATGAAGGGGATGCTCGGCAACCAAACCTGGAAGCTGGCGCCAACCATTCCGTTACTGTTGTTTGCCATGTACCAGTTAAAGTTTGCTATTATAACGCCTGCGCTGATTACAGGAGCCTTTGCCGAGCGCATTCGCTTTAATTCGTATATCATCTTTATCTGTTTGTTTTTTGTATTTATCTATGCGCCGCTGGCACATTGTACCTGGCACCCGGATGGGGTATTGTTTAAGCTGGGTGTATTGGATTTTGCAGGCGGAACAGTGGTGCACATGTCGGCAGGCTGGGCCGCGCTGGCATCGGCTCTGTATTTAAAACGGCGCAACGAGCCTACACATGCGCCCGCCCGTATTACTTATGTAATGATAGGTACGGGTTTACTTTGGTTTGGCTGGTTTGGCTTTAATGCGGGCTCGGCCATGGGGGCAAACTTGCTTGCGGTTACTGCACTGGCAACCAGCACCACTGCGTCGGCGTCTGCGGCCGTTTGCTGGATTTTTGTTGATATCCTCCGTGGTAAAAAACCAAGCGCTATGGGGGCTTGTATAGGTGCGGTTGTGGGCTTGGTAGCCATTACCCCGGCAGCGGGCTTTGTATCTATCCCGCATTCGGTGGCTATCGGCATTATATCTTCGGTAATCAGCAATATGGTAGTAGAATGGCGAACCCGTACCACCATTGATGATACCCTGGATGTTTTCCCTTGCCACGGTGTTGGCGGTATGGTGGGCATGGTGCTCACCGGCGTATTTGCCCACCAAAACATCAACGCCGGAAATACCACCGGCAACGGTTTGTTTTTTGGCGAAACCCACTTGTTTTTAATCCAGTTGGAAGCGCTTGTTGGCGTATCGGTTTTTGCTTTCTTCGGTTCGTTGTTATTGCTCAAAATAACCGACCTGATTTCGCCGCTGCGTGTTTCGCCACAGGATGAGGCGATAGGGCTGGATCTGAGCCAGCATGGAGAGACACTTTGATAAATGTGCAAATTTGCAAATGAGAAGATGTGCGAATGGGGAATGTGATGACGAGTTTTGACTTTAGATTTATTTTGCTGTCTTGGGCATAACGTTAAAAGGGCTTCAGCGGTTAAGATGCCTTAATCGCTGAAGTTTAAAAGTTTATTTTTTTATGAATTTATTTTAATTAATAGTTATTTAATTACCGTTCAACCCGGCCTCTGTCACGGTTTTGCAAGTACTATCTAAAATGCTTCCAAATGAGCTAAATCGCTTTTTTGTTTAGCATAAAGTAGTATCTTTGCGCGCTTATTACTCACCATGAGCGAAGCGATAAAACACGAATGCGGAATAGCATTCATTCGATTACTTAAGCCGCTATCTTACTACCAAAAAAAATACGGCACTGCACTTTATGGTTTAAATAAGTTGTACCTGCTGATGGAAAAACAGCATAACCGTGGGCAGGACGGGGCAGGGGTAGCAACCATTAAATTAGATATTGCGCCCGGGCAGCGTTACATTAGCAGGCACCGGTCCTTAGCTACCAACGCTGTAGCGGATATCTTTGAATACATCCAAAAGAAATTTGCCGACATACAGAAGGAACAACCCGAAAAAATGGCGGACGCCGAATGGCTCAAGAACAACGTAAGCTTTACCGGCGAAGTACTCTTGGGCCATTTGCGTTATGGTACGCATGGTAAAAATAGCGTGGAGAATTGCCACCCCTTTTTACGCCAGAATAACTGGATGACACGTAACCTGGTGATTGCCGGTAATTTTAACATGACCAACGTTGATGAGTTGCTGCAACAACTGTACGACCTTGGCCAACACCCTAAAGAGCAAGCCGATACGGTAACCGTGCTCGAAAAAATAGGACACTTTTTAGATACCGAGAACCAGGGCTTGTTTGACCAATATAAACGCGAAGGGCTGGATGATAACGTAGAGATCAGCAAGCTGATTGCTAACGACCTGGATGTAGCTAAAATCCTGAAAAAATCCGCCAAAAGCTGGGATGGCGGTTACACCATCTCGGGCATATTTGGCCATGGCGACGCTTTTGTAATGCGCGACCCGGTAGGCATCCGCCCGGCGTTCTATTACTATAACGACGAAATAGTGGTAGCGGCTTCTGAAAGACCTGCCATACAAACTGCTTTTAATATCCATATCGACGATATCCGCGAGGTAAAACCCGGCCACGCTCTGATTATCAAAAAGAACGGTAAGATAAGCGAAGAGCAATTTAGCGAACCGCAGGAGAAAAAGGCTTGTTCGTTTGAGCGGATCTATTTTTCGCGCGGAAGCGATGCCTCTATCTACCGCGAGCGTAAACAATTAGGCAGGTTACTTTGCCCTCAGATATTAGGCGCTATTGACAGCGATATCAAAAATACAGTATTCTCTTACATCCCTAACACGGCCGAAGTAGCTTTTTATGGTTTGGTTGAGGGGATACACAAATACATCAAACAGTATCAGCGCGACCAGTTGCTGAACCGGGAAGATAAAATTACCGACGAGGAGCTGACAGAGGTACTGGCTATTGCACCACGGGTTGAAAAAATAGCCATTAAGGATGTTAAGCTGCGTACCTTTATTACCCAGGATGCCGACCGCAGCGAAATGGTGGCCCATGTGTATGATACCACTTACGGCATTGTAAAAAATGGCGTGGACACGCTGGTAGCACTCGATGATTCTATCGTTCGCGGTACAACGCTTAAGCAAAGTATTTTAAAGATACTTGATAGGTTGAAGCCTAAAAAGATTGTTGTGGTATCGTCGGCCCCGCAGATCAGGTATCCTGATTGTTATGGCATCGATATGTCGCGCATGGGCGAGTTTGTGGCTTTTGAAGCTGCAATCAGCTTATTGAAGGAAAGCGGCCGTTACCAGATTATAGCCGATGTTTATCAGAAGTGCAAGGAAAGCTCTAAACTGCCCAAAGAGGAAGTTGAAAACTATGTAAAGGCCATTTATGAGCCCTTTACAGATCAGGAAATATCTGATCGTATAGCGCAGATCATCACACCAAAAGATATCAACGCCGAGATACAGGTATTGTACCAAACCCTGGATAACCTGCACAAAGCCTGTCCCGACCATACCGGCGATTGGTATTTCTCGGGCAACTATCCAACACCAGGTGGCAATAAGGTAGTAAACCGGGCCTACGTAAACTGGATGGAAGGTAAAAACCAGAGGGCTTATATGTAGTGATCGATGGTCCATAGTCGATGGACCATAGTGAAAAATGCAATGCCTTGGTACAGCGGCTATCGTTGTTCAAAAAAAATCAGATCGCTGGGCGATAGTTCAATAATCAATAAAAAAACGGTCACTTGCTTTAATTGGACAGTGGCCGTTTTTTATGCCTGTAATTTTGAGTAAGCCACCAGGCAGCCGGAAAAAGGATGACGTTTGAACCTTCGTGACCTTATCTGCTATACAGGCTCACCATTTTAATTACCTTCAATACCCCGCTTCACCACTATGTCATCCCGAGTATTCCACCGGGCCTCACCCCGGAAAAAACAGGGATGACGTTTGAAACCTGTAGGCTATTTTGCGCAGATAGGCAAAGTGCGCAAAAGCCCGACTGCACGCCGGGGCCTTTGCCCGCTTTTGCCTCTGCACCAAAAAATCTACCAGGTTCAAACGTCATCTCTGTTTTTTCAGAGCTCGCTCGGTAGGCCACTCAATGACGCTTGTTAAGAGACTCAGTTATCTGATATTCAAGAATTAAAGCGTCTTTTCCAAGGCTACAATTGGAATTCATTACTCCCGACTCTTGGACTCAAGGCTCAGAACTCAAGACTCCCGGCTCAAGACTCCCAACTCCCTACTGTGGCGAAAAAATAAAATGAGTAATCAACCTGTCGATAATCACAAACGAGGCTATAATGAGTGCTATCCCGGCAACCTGGTTAAGGCGGTGTACCGATTTTTCTGAAATCTTATCTCTCAGTTTATTAGCGTAGAAGGCCTTGGTGGTATCCAGGCCAAACTGTACAAGTAAAATAGTTAAAAACATGACGGCTGTTTTTGCCATACTGCCCGGAACGCCGCGATGAAAAATGGTACTTGCGGCACCAATTACCGTTATCCAGTGGAAAAGTAGCGAGGGGTTAAAAATGCACATCAAAAAGCCCTTTAAAAAATAGCCCGCACGCCTGATTTTTTTCGGACTGTTTTTATACGTAATGTCGGCCTTTTTAAAGATGTAGTAAATACCTATCACAAAAAGGATGCTACTGCCTACTATCCCCAAAATGGTGGTGTTAACCTTGAAATCGACCAATTGCGATCCAAATAGTATAGCGCCAACAAAAACCACATCACTGGTTACTACGCCCAGCGCCATGGCAACGCCGGCATGAAAACCTTTTTCGATACTGGTTTTAATTAGTGCAAAAAAAACCGGGCCTGTCAATACGGCCAATACCAACCCAAATCCTATGCCTGTTAATATGGCTTCTATCATTAATTATAGCCTTTCGTAAGTCAAGTAATGCGAAGATGCAACTTTATATCAAATACAACGAAAATTTGAAGTAAAGGATTTAAAATTTAAAGTTAGATTTTATTAAAAATTAAATTAAGTTTATAGCCTAAAACGTATACTAACTTATATACCCCTTATTTAATGGAACAAAATAATTCGAAAAATTATGGCTCGGCGCTGTTAACGCTGATCACCGTTTTCTTTTTCTGGGGATTTGTTGCTGCAAGCAACGATATCCTTATCCCGGTTTTTAAAGAGAAATTACATTTGGAACAGTGGCAATCGCAAATGATCTCTTTGGCTTTTTATGTGGCTTATACGGTAGGTTCAATTATTTATTTCGTTATTTCAAAAACAGGCGATGGCGATATACTGAATAAGTACGGTTATAAAAATGGTATTGCCGCGGGTTTAATCTTATCGGCCCTGGGTACTTTGTTGTTTTATCCTGCTGCCGAAACTGCTTCATTCTATTTAATGATAACTGGTTTATTTATTGTAGGCCTGGGTTTCTCGTTACAGCAAATAGCCGCCAATGCCCTTGTAGTAGCCCTGGGCGACCCTAAAACCGGGGCGCAGCGCTTAAGCTTAACGGGTGGTGTAAATAACTTTGGTACTACCATTGGTCCCTTATTGGTAAGCCTGGCCATTTTTGGTTCGGTATCTGCCAAAACACAGGAAGCCAGTATCAGTGCGGTTAAATTCCCTTACCTGATATTGGGCGCTTTATTTTTGGTGGTTGCCGTGATATTCAAATTCTCATCTGTGCCGGATAAGATCCATTCCATTACAGATGATGTGGTTGAAAGCCCCGAAGAAGATACGATTGTACTTGTAGCTAAAGAAAAAAAGAGTGCCCTGGACTATACACAACTGGCCCTCGGTATGATTGCCATATTTGTATACGTTGGTGTAGAGGTTTCTACGGCAAGTAATTTGCCTGAGTTTATGAAAGAGAAGCTAAATACCCCAACCGGTAGCATAGCGCCCTTTATATCGTTATACTGGGCCAGCTTGATGATTGGCCGCTGGACAGCCTCTGTTGGTGCTTTTAACTTATCCGACGGGATGAAAAAACTATTGGGTGTTGTTACGCCTTACATCGCATTCGGTGTGTTTTTGGCCGTTAACCGGATAGCTCAGCACGATGTTACTCCTTTTTATATTTACGCTTTTGTAATTATGGTATTAATTGCTGCCGACTATTTAAGCAAAGGCAACCCCGCCCGCCAGTTATTGATTTTTTCGGGTTGTGCCATTACGGCCTTATTTATCGGGATGCTTTCGAGCGGGATGGTAAGTGTATTCGCTTTCATCAGCGTGGGCTTATTTTGCTCAACATTATGGCCTTGTATTTATACCCTTGCCGTTACCGGCTTAGGCAAGCACACCAATGAAGGTTCGAGCTTCCTCATCATGATGATTATGGGTGGCGGCTTCATCAGCTTGTTGCAAGGTTACCTTGGCGATCCATCGCGATTGGGCATTCAATGGTCGTACCTGGTAGGTGTTGGCTGCTTTGCCTATTTAGCGTTTTATGCCATCAAAGCTAAAAGCGCACTTAAAGCACAAGGTATTGATTTTGATAAGGTGGCCGTTAAAAGCGGACATTAAACCCCATTTATGCAGAAACCAAGTTTTGAACATATTTTTATGAACCTGGCGCTCGACCTGGCCCAACGCTCACATTGCGTTAAGGCCCAGGTTGGCGCCGTATTGGCTAAGGATACCCGCATCATCTCGATAGGCTATAACGGCCCCCCGGCGGGTACGCACAATTGCGACGAGGAGTGGCCCGAAACAGGCTGTGCCCGTGATGCCAAAGGCAGTTGCTCGCTGGCGCTCCACGCCGAAGAGAATGCCATATTATATGCCGTTAAGAACGGCGCCCGGTTAGAAGGGGCTACCCTTTATACCACTTTATCGCCCTGCCTGCCCTGCGCCCGGCTGATCTTTTCGGCAGGAATAAAACATGTGTATTTCAAGAAGTCGTACGCGGCCTATAAAGGTTTGCCTTTTGATGAAGGCGTTGAATTTTTGAACAGGTTTGGGGTAACGGCAACGCAATTTGAATAAGCACGAATTTCACGAATGAAGACGAATTTTCACGAATAGTGAATAGGCACTAATTTCACGAATAAGGGCGAATTTTCACGAATATTGAATTTGATATGAATTAAGAAGGATTTTTACTAAATTGGTGATGAATTAGCTTGATATTTATGCATCATTCATTAATAGATACTGATTCGTGAAAATTCGTCTTCATTCGTGAAATTCGTGTCCATTTAAAATTCGTCTCATTAGTGTTTATCTAATATTCGTGCAACAACTAAAAAAAGTACTGAAGCCTGTACATTTATGGGCCATAGCCGTTGGGCTGGTGATATCGGGGGAGTATTTTGGCTGGAACTACGGCTGGGGCGTGTCGGGTACGGTTGGGTTTTTAATAGCCACGCTGATTGTTACGTTAATGTACGTCACTTTTGTGTTTAGTTACACCGAATTAACTACCGCTATACCCCATGCTGGCGGTGCCTTTGCTTACGCTTACCGGGCAATGGGGCCTATTGGCGGTTTAATAGCCGGTTACGCTACCCTGGTCGATTTTATATTTGTGGCGCCTGCTATAGCCGCCGGTTTAGGTAGCTACGTTCATTTTCTGTATCCGGGTATCGCGGTGTTTTCATCAGCTTTGTTTTTCTATATCCTGTTTATGGGCCTCAATATATGGGGCGTAAAAGAGTCGGCGGTATTTTCAACCGTTATATCCGTGCTGGCCGTTGGCGAGTTGTTGTTGTTTATGGGCATCATAGCGCCATCGTTTAAAACCAGTAACTTTTTGCACGATGGTATGCCCTTCGGCTGGAAGGGGATATTTGCGGCGCTGCCCTTCGCCATCTGGTTCTACCTGGCTATCGAGGGCGTGGCCATGGTAGCCGAGGAGGTTGAAAATCCTAAAAAAGATATCCCGAAAGGATACATATCCGGTATTGCCACGCTGGTTTTACTGGCCTTCGGCGTGATGATTTTAACCGGCGGCGTTACCAACTGGCATCAGCTCAGCAATATCGACTATCCCCTGCCCGAAGCCATAGGGATTGTGTTAGGCAAAACCAACGGACTTACCAAAATATTCGCCGGAATAGGTTTGTTTGGCCTCATCGCCTCTTTTCATGGTACCATACTGGCCTGCTCCCGCCAGGTCTTCGCCATGGCCCGGAGCGGTTATCTGCCCCGCTTTTTAAATACCGTAAACACCAGGTTCAATACCCCGCACTGGGCAATCATGGTAAGCAGTGCCATAGGTTGTATCGCCCTTTATGAATGCAAAACCGATCAGATCATCATCATTTCGGCATTGGGTGCCATCGTAATGTATATCATGAGTATGCTCAGTTTATTTATCCTGCGGGTAAAGGAGCCGGGCCTGGAGCGCCCTTTCAGCGCGCCGTTTTACCCCGTATTCCCGGCTATTGCGCTTGTTATTACCTTAATATGTATGGTGGCCATTGTTTACTATAACCCACTGCTAAGTGTTGTTTTTTTAGCGGGGCTGATGGCCGTTATTGCTTTATTTATACTGATGGGTAAGCATATGCTTAGAATTACCGGCGAAGCGATGCTGGAGCAAGGCGGTGATTTTATGACTGATGCTAATTTAGAATAAATTCGAACGTATGTTGAATGAGAATAAAAGTGAAATAAGTTTACGTATTCGGAGAACTGACTCGGCCGGTCTTTTAACAGAATGGGCAAAATTGCAAACAACAGAGATGTCTAATCATAATAAAGGGTTAATTTTAGAGTTGATGATATGCCGGGCATTTGAATTGGAGGGCGCGACCGTGAAATATCCTTACGATGTTAAAGTTCAGAATATGAATTCAGAACAAATTGATGGGGCTGTTTATTTTGATCATATAGCATGTTTAATTGAATGCAAAAATGAGGCTGATCCGATAAATTTTGAACCGATATCAAAACTAAGGTCGCAATTACAAAGGAGGCCATCCGGAACCATCGGTGCCATTTTTACAACATCCGGATTTACAGAACCGGCAATCATATTAGCTCAATATACTTCTCCGCAAACTATTTTGCTGTGGGAGCGAAAAGAAATTGAACAATGCCTCAATCAGAAAAGCTTTAAAAGTGGACTTTTAAAGAAATATAACTATTGTATAGAGATGGGTTTATCTAATTACAGTTTAATAGAAGCGTAAATGAAACATTACATAGTTACCGAAAGTGATTTTGATCTAAGACTACTATCGATGTTGATACCGGCGGAACTTATAGTTACCACTAAAATAATTAATAGTGGAGGATATTCTTCGGCATTGTCGGTAGGTAAAACGCTTATTTTAAAACCTGAAAATTTAGATTCCAACATTATTCTTTTTTTAAGTGCTGATACTAATGATGAATCAAAGATCTCAGAGAAATTAAATTTCATTAAAAGTTATATCGGATACGACGACAGGTTGGAAATCATATTAGTTAAGCCGCAGGTAGCATCCATATTATTTGAATCCCCGGATTTAATTGGCCGATTGGCTAAAATGAAAGGAGTAGAATACGATATCGCATTAGGTCGTTATATTCCTGATGATGTATTGAAATCATTTAAAATCACGGAAGAAGAAATTTTGAATACCATTAGTCAGGATGATATTTTAAAGCTGTCTGCTCACGGCGATGTTAAGAATTTAATTGAAATATTAAAGCATCATCCGGTTATCAATTGATGTAATAGCTTGATGTATGGCTTATCAGCACACCATTAAAAGTAAGGTTTACCGGTTTAACGATCTTAAAATCTTATTGGCTAAGGCAAGTCCGTACCGCTCGGGCGATGCACTTGCCGGTTTAGTTGCCGATAGTTACGAAGAACGGGTGGCCGCACAGATCACCTTGGCCGATGTACCGCTGAAGGTATTTTTAAACGAAGCCATTATACCTTATGAAAACGATGAGGTAACACGGCTCATTATAGATACGCATAGCAACTCATCATTTCAACCCATTAGCCATTTAACCGTGGGCGAACTAAGGGATTGGCTTTTAGCCGAAGAAACCGATACCTTAACCTTGCATCACCTGGCGGCGGGTATTACGCCCGAGATGGCTGCCGCCGTATCCAAACTGATGCGCAACCAGGATTTAATCGCGGTAGCAAAAAAATGCGAGGTGGTTACCCGGTTTAGAAATACCATTGGTTTGCACGGCCATTTTTCAACCCGTTTGCAGCCTAATCATCCTACAGATGATATTAAAGGCGTTGCCGCCAGCATGATAGATGGCCTGCTTTATGGCAGTGGCGATGCTGTAATTGGCATCAACCCGGCCAGCGATAGCCCAGCTTCGACGATTAAACTGCTGAACTTGATTGACAATGTAAGGCAGCAATTTGATATCCCCACACAATCCTGTGTGCTTTGCCATGCCACTACAACCTTGCAGATCATCAATCAAAATGCCCCTGTCGACCTGGCTTTTCAATCCATCGGCGGCACCGAGCAAACCAATACCAGTTTTGGCGTAAACCTGGCTTTGCTGGACGAGGTTTACCAGGCAACCTTATCGCTGCAACGAGGCACGGTAGGTAACAACGTGATGTATTTTGAAACCGGGCAGGGCAGTTCCTTATCGGCAAACGCGCATCATGGGGTTGATCAGCAGACCTGCGAAACACGGGCTTATGCTGTTGCCCGTCAATTTAAGCCCTTGCTGGTGAATACGGTGGTTGGCTTCATCGGCCCAGAATACTTGTATGATGGCAAGCAGATTATCCGCGCCGCGCTCGAAGATCATTTTTGCGGTAAGCTGCTGGGTTTACCCATGGGTGTGGATGTTTGCTATACCAACCATGCCGAAGCCGATCAGGATGATATGGATAACCTGCTTACCTTATTGGGCGTGGCCGGTTGTAACTTTGTGATGGGCATACCCGGATCGGATGATATTATGCTGAATTACCAGTCGACCTCTTTCCATGATGCTTTATATTTACGCAAGGTGTTGGGTTTAAAACCCGCGCCCGAGTTTGAGCAGTGGTTAATTAAACAAGGTATTTTTGATGGGAGTGGTCTACTGCATCAGCACACTAACCCGGACAATTTATTCGGTAATTACGGATCGGCATGGCTAAAGTAAATAAAAAAGTACCGGTGGTTGATGATGGCTCGTGGGCGGCTCTGCGCGAGTTTACCGCCGCGCGTATCGCCATAGGCCGCACAGGCAACAGCATTCCGCTTAACGAATTGCTTGATTTTAAACTGGCTCATGCCCACGCCCGTGATGCGGTTTATTCTGTACTGGATGTAGAGGGTATAACATCAAACTTGCAGCAGTTTAAGCTGCCGCTTTACCATTTACACAGCAAAGCATCCAACAGGGCGAAGTATTTAAAACGCCCCGACTATGGCCGGAAACTCAACGAGGAGTCGCTGACTCAATTGGCTGCCTGCGATGTTACCCATAGCGATGTAGCCATCATGATTGCGGATGGCTTATCGGCAGCGGCTGTTAATTTATATGCTGTGGAGCTGATGCAAATACTTTTACCCAAGCTGCTAAACGCAGGTTTAACACTGGCCCCTTTAAGTTTGATTGAGCAGGGGAGGGTAGCCATTGCCGACGAAGCAGGTTATGCTTTCCGCGCCAGGCTATCGCTGATACTGATAGGGGAGCGCCCCGGCCTAAGCTCGCCGGATAGCATGGGCGCTTACCTCACCTATAACCCCAAACCCGGCCTAACCGACGAAAGCCGAAACTGTATCTCCAATATCCGCCCCGACGGTTTACCGCCATCGGCTGCCGCCGATAAAATAGTCTACCTCATCAGCGAAGCCCTGAAAAGAAAACTAACCGGGGTTGATTTGAAGGATAACGCTGGTTTGTTGGAGTTTTGAGTTCTGAGCCCGGAGTCTTGAGCCCGGAGTCTTGAGTTCTGAGTCGGGAGTCTTGAGTCAGAAGTCGAGTGTTAAAGGCCCAGAGCCCAGTAGTACAATGCTTAGAGTTAGGAGCTTGTGTTTATAGTTTTGATTATTAAGTTTTTAGTTTGGATTTGGGGTTTTAAATCAAATAGTTTCTAAATCCGAGTTACGGGCAATATCCGGAAGCCGTGCTTTTGAACCCCAAACTCACGGCTAACTAACAAGCTACCGACTCAACACTCCGGACTCAAGACTGAGAACTCAGAACTCCCGGCTCAAGACTCAGCTTGCTTTTTCAAAAAAGGCGTTACCCTTTCAACAACAAAAGCGAGTTGTTCATCGGGGGTAAGGTTGGTATTATCTAATATAATGGCGTCGTGGGCGCGTGTTAATGGGCTTTCTGCGCGGGTGGTGTCCTGGTAATCGCGGTGGGCAAGGTTATCAAAAACATCTTCCAGGGTTAGCTCGGGGTTTTTGGCGGTTAGTTCTTTAAATCGTCGTTCCGCGCGAACCAAGGGGTCGGCAGTCATAAAAAGTTTAAGCTGTGCATCGGGAAAAACCACGGTACCGATATCGCGTCCGTCCATCACAATGTTTTTCGATTTGCCCATGCGTTGCTGCTGTTTCACCATTTCAACCCGTACAGCGTGGATGGCCGAAACCGTGCTCACGTTTTCTGAAACCGGCATCAGGCGTATTTCTTCAGATACTTCCTCGTCGTTCAGCATAATATGGGTTTCATAATCGCGCGAGTGAAAGTTAAGGTGAATATTTTTTAGCGCTGCCGTAATTTGCTCGGGGGCTTTTAAATCGATATTATTGCGCAAAAAATATAAAGTAACGGCCCTGTACATGGCTCCGCTATCGATATAAATAAAATGAAGCTTCTTAGCTAAGGCTTTGGCTATGGTGCTTTTCCCGCAAGAGGAATAACCGTCGATAGCGATTACAATATTGTTACTCATTAAGCACAAATTTATAATTTTGGAATGACTTTTACTAAAACCGACCTGCAAAGAGATGTACATTTTAAAACTTCCAGGAGTGGCGGTAAGGGTGGCCAAAATGTAAACAAAGTTTCCAGCAAGGTGGAACTGCTTTTCTCTATCCAGGATTCTACCTTGTTTACCGATGAACAGAAACTTTTGCTAAGCACCCGCCTGCAATCGCGTTTAAGCAAAGATGGCTTTTTACAAGTAATTTGCGACGAAGAACGCTCCCAGTACCTCAACAAAGAAACCGCCCTCGATAAGCTGAACGACATATTAACGCGCGCCCTGCATCAGCCCAAAAAACGAAAAGCCAGCAAACCCTCCAAGGCCTCTAAACTGGCAAGGCTGGATGATAAACGCCGTGCCGCATTAAAGAAGATCAATAGAAAGAGGGATTACACCGATTAAATTTTTTGATTACACCGGTTGGTGTATTTAAAATTTCACGGATTGGTGTGTGATTTCAACCATCAGTTTTTGAGTAAGGTGCTAAGCCGGGCTTTCAAATAATTAGAGTTTTGTTGCTTGCGCCAATATTTAATTTTTAACACCCGGTGCTTCTGTAGCTAATTATCTTTTTTTTGTGCGGCTGTTAAAAATCAACGTCAAAAATCAAATAGAAAGTTTCATTTGGCTTTCGAACAGCTGATGGCGCCGATGCTTTGCCGTAATTTCGATCCATTGTTGATATAACTTTAAATCTTTTACTATTGCCACCACTTCAGCGGCAGCTCAATTTCATCCACCGATCCTACTATCATATCTGGCTTAAAAGCATATTTACCTAAGTCCACTTTATTAGTTATGCCTGAAAGTACTAAAATTGTTTTATACCCCATCTGTACACCGCCCTGAATATCCGTTTCCATGGTGTCACCAACAACTGTTGTACCAGCGGTTTCCAAACCAATAAACTTGCGTGCAGACCTCATCATTACCGGGCTGGGTTTTCCAACAACAAAGGCCTTAGTGCCTGCAGCCTCCTCTATCATCGCAGTTGTTGCGGCAATTCCTAAATTGTTCCAGCCCGGCTTTTGTGGTGAAGGATCGCGATTGGTTGTAATAAATTTTGCGCCCGCTAAAATCATATCTACGGCTTTCTGAACCATCTCAAGCGTAAAGTTTCTGCCTTCGCCCAGTATAACAAATTCGGGTTCTGAATCAACCAACGTAATGCCGTTATCATGCAGGCTGCTCAGTAACCCACCCTCGCCCAATACAAAGGCGGTACCAGTTTTGCTTTGATCCGCAACAAATTTACCAGTTGCCATGGCGCTGGTAAACACGTGTTCAATAGAAATGTCAATTCCCAAACGTTTTAATTTTCTAACTACATCCAGTGGGGTACGCTGGCTGTTGTTTGTCATAAACGTGAATGGAATTTCTTTCGAAATAAGGCCACTTATAAATTTATCAGCGCCGATAATCATCTCTTCGCCGCTGTAAATTACACCATCCATATCAATTAAAAGTCCGTTTTTCATGGTTTTATATTTATTTGTATCAACTGTAGTCATTTTAATTTTTATTATGCAATTATCTTTAATAAAAAATTATCAAATCAAACTATGATTAACGCTCGTAGGTAATTAATTAAGCCTAATAGCTTACTTATTGGTTAGCCTATAGATAACTTTTATATCAGCCTCTTTTTAGTATTCATCTTTAGACGAACCCATCAAATAAATAATCAGATAAAATGGCGAGCATAGGCAGCAAGTAATTACCATTGTTAAAAAAAATATGACAGAGATTATTGCGCCGATGATTTTTTTAAACAAAAAGAAAGCAATTGTTAAGCACCTAACGGTAAAGCGTTTTGTTTTTGGCGAGAGTTTAAAGTAACGGCGTGTCATTAGTGTGAATTTTTAAAAAACATACTTTTACTGATTTATTTATTCTGCTTTCTGATTTTGAATAGCGAATACACATCAATAGGTAAGCATTAATCCAGACCCGGCATGTGCCTTTAGAGGATAAGGCTGAGCTTATTGCGATTTTGGATAACATGTTTGTGTAGTTGTAATACCTGCCATACCTGGTTATGTGCTCATCATATTCAATATTTTGTTAAGTAATTTTAAAACTTAACAGATAGGCAAGCCGTTTTTAGCTTTGGCCGATCCATACCAATCGAATTATCGGCTTCATTACTTTTTTTATTGGGTTATCGCTAAGCCATTTAATGTATGACTTAGCTTTTTTTCCTTTATTGTTTGAGTGCAAAATCACAATCATGGTTTTGGATTTTATGGAAATGAACTGAACAATGTTTTTTTTCATGGTTAGTTTTCTGCATATACTGAATTGACAATTTATTTGTAGTCACCATTATTGAAATTCTTTAATAGCAGCCATCATTTGGTTGATGGAGCAAGGCTTGGGTAAAAATGTATCTGCCCCGCATTGCATAATCCGTTCAATAGCTTCAATATCATCAATGGATGAGTGGGCTATGATTTTGAGATGCGGCCAACGAATTTTTAGTTGGCGCGTTGTTTCAAACCCATCCATCACGGGCATTTCAATATCCATCAGTACCAGGCAGGGCATCAAAGGGTTGCTCTCCATTTTCGACAGGCAATCTATGCCATCTTCCGCCTGAAAGATTACCGAAAAACCGCCGAGCTGTAGTATTTTTATCAATAGTTTACGATAAATCGAATTATCATCAACAATCCCTATTGTCATTATTTCTCCCATATCATATTTGTTGATTAGTTGAATTGATGGCATCAAATAATATCTGTTCCGGATATTTTCCGGTACCATACCGAAAACGCGCTGATTTTTTTAAATCCCAGCATCATTGCCAGTTCCTTTATTGTTTTTTGTCTTCCGTTCAGCATCCCTGTTATATAAATTATTTGCCGGGTTCTGAAGTATTCAAGAGGAGTTAAACCATGCTCTTTTTTAAAATCGCGTTTTAATTTAGATGGTGATACTTGTACGCTTGTGGCTAAGGCATTCACCCCGGGGAATTTTTGTGTCATCTGTTCTTCCAGAATCTTGGCCGCCTTTAGCATTGCATGGGGACGTCCTCTATCCGCAATCGAGGTCCTTTCCGGTACAGATAGTTTAAAAAAAAAGCGGTCAGTTCAAAAACGTCACTATAAACGGAGGGCCGGAAATGATATTTTCCACGTTCGTATTTTAAAATGTTAAAAAGGCGGAGCTGCAAAAAAACTTCGGCTTTGGTAGTAATGCGATTGAGATTGTTTATCGCGTTTATCACCATGTTGCTTTGGAGGTCAATGTTTGACAAATGATCCTCTTTGATATTGATAAGGCGTGCCAAGTACGCGGCAGTGAAAATCATGCGGCAGCAATTAAAAACTGCGTCTTTTTCTTGGTAAAGGTTGTAGATCGAACTGGGACCGTGAAAACTAACCTGGCCACTTATCCATCGTACGTTGTTGTCTTCCTGGTAGCCTATTCGCCCCGGAGTAGAAAAGAAGTTGATCGAATAATAATTTACCGTTGATTTTTTAGGGTGTAAAATGTAATGATTGTTACTTTTTCCCTTAATTTCCAGAGCCAGTAACCAAAAGCCAATATCAACTTGTTCGTAAAAAACCTCACTCCAGCTATGTTCCTCGTTTACATAAAAATGATGATCGAAAACAACTTGAGAAAAACCTGGTCGTCGCCGGTAATAACGGGGATAAACATTTGGTTCCATTTTACGGAGATAAACTTTTTGCCACCTTGCGGGCGTTTTTTTTAAATTTTTGATAGACGCTGACATGAAATTTAATATTACAAGCTGCTAACCATTGCCAATTGGGCAAAATGTTAAAAAAAATATAACTTTCTGATTTTTAATAGGTTGGGTAGTTGTTGGTGGGGTTGATGAGATGCTTTTGTTGAGCATCATTATCCCACTGCCAACTAACTTTCAGGTACTTAAGGCAATAATTGCCGATAGCCTGCGCAAAAAGGCTTCTTGAATTTATACAGGCGGATGCAGTAGAGAGTAAGACTGCAATTGCGCCATTTTTTCTTAACACGGTATAGTGCTAAAGGCAGCGAAGTTAAATCGGTGTTCATGATAGGATGTTTTTTATGATAAATAGATAGCGCAATATTATAGAAAGCATTGGGCTGAAATAGGGCCAAATTAGGCGCAAAAAGCCCAGAGCTTAGCTAACCAGTTTATAATGATCGTTTCTTTAATATCGAAAAGCATGGGGATTGTTGAGGTGTAACTCAGATTTGTTTGCCCCGGTGCAAAATGAATATTAAAAATTTGTAACTATTCAGTTATTTAAAACAGCGTTTTAAAATAGTTATTCATATTAACCGGGTTAAATTTTAAATTTATAAGATCCAGGTCAAGAGGGTTTTAATGAATTTAATCGGGTGAAGGCAGTAGGAGGCCGGGGTTGCATTGCTGGTGTTTTGTGTAATACCATACAGCGCTAAGGGCGGTGAAATTAATTTGGTGTTCATGGTAGTAGGATGTGTTTGTTTTATAAATAGATAGGGGAATATTATTGAAGCATCCGGTTGAAAAAGATCAAGCCAGACCTGGAAAGGCCAGATATTATCGATTTGTTGTGATCGATGCTTTGACAAAAAGGGTAATACGAGAATGATTTTGAAATAATCAAAGTTTATTAAACCAGGCGCCCAATAAAAAATATTTGTGATTATTCGGCTATGCAAAAACAGGAAAAAAACAGTTATCCACATGATGCGGTTTGATTTAAAAAAAATCAAAACTTAATTAATATTTAGGGTGGTAACTGAAGTACAAAGGATAATATGTTCGCATTTTGTTGATGGAAAAAATGCGTTAAATTGAAGTGGCTACCCGAACTTTTACGTATGATGAAAACCAGCATACCGCTATTACGTATGTTGGGCTCATTTTGTTTAGTTTTTTGGATGCACACCAGAATAATTATGCACGGTGTTTTAACATCACTGCTTTAAATATGTGTTATCGCCTAAGTAAAATCAGCATAATTAAAAAAAAAGAAAATCAGAACAGTAGAAAAAGGGATCAGCGTAATCACCACAACGAAAGAAATCAGCGCTTTGCAAAATATATCCAAAATCAGTTTCTTCACCAATTAATGCTCCAAAATCGGCGTAATCAAAAAAAACATCCTTGAAATCAGCGGTCAAAAATCGGTCTAATCAAAAATCTAATCGGTGAAATCCCAACAGTAATCAACAGAATCAAAATAATCATCCTTAAAATCAGTGGTCAAAAACGATAGATTCCCGATACCGATCCCCACTGATGGGCCTGCACCATCTCCTTAGTTTCGCGGGTTTGGAAAACGGCAGAAAGATCAATAATCCAGTGGCCTTTTACAAAATCTCCACCCAGTTGCTGGCTCAGCATAACGGGTTGTTTGGTGCCCCTTATTTCGTTAACGCCGGGTTGTTTTTCAAACATGCTGCCCTGGATGGTGGCGTTGTAAGCAATAAAGCTGATCGACGGTTTAAGGTAAAAAAAGAATTCGCCATCGTTTAAGGGTTTTGATTTACCGCTGCGCGATACCGTGCTGCCTGTACTAATAGAATTAAACAGTTGGTTAAACTTGCCGAAGCGGGCGGTTACACCCGTGCCCGCGTTGGTAAAGCCCGTGCCCAGCGCCGCGTTGCTGTTAAAGGTAAGATCCACCGAGGAGCCACGGGCCAGCAGGCGGTTGTATTCTGCCGAAAGGTTAACTTCAAAATCGTTTTGAACTTGGTATTGCCATCCGGCTGGCTTGTAAAATCCCAGGGTACGGTGTATAAATTCCTGTATTTGTTTACCGTACGAGTATTGCCCAATAAAGCCTAACTGCCCTTGTAGTTTAAGGTTACTTTCGTTTTTGTAAAGTAAATTTAACGTTGTGCCGAAGTATAAATAACCGGCAAAGGGCCTGTCGATATACCTTTCGGCGTTGGGCATATCCAGGAATGCTGTTTGGGGGGTAAATATTTTTTGACCTATTTCAAACCCCAGTACTTTGTTTTCTAATTTGGAGCTATCCGGATGGTTGATTTTTAGGGCATGATGAAAAAAGAAGAAATCGCCAGCGGTATAATACCTGTCAGACCCTTGCGCCAGTATGCCGTCGTTATCGGTTTGAAAGCCGGCTTCGTTTTTATAGGTTTTAGTTTGGGCAAACGCTGTTGAAAGTAGTATTACCGATGAAATAACAAAAAGCGGGAAGAACTTCATTTGGAATTTAATAATTCGCTAACATAAAAAATGCCGGTTGAAAAACCGGCATTTATAACTAATATATTTGTAATATTTGAATTATCACCTCAATTTAAAACCGGCTTCAAATCCTCCTTAACGGTAAGGTCAAGAGGTTCTTTTACCTTTTGTTTTAATAATGCCAGCTCAATTACCTCGCGCATTTCCCTAACGTAATGGAATTGCATATCCTTGATGTAGTCTTCCTTAATCTCCAGGATATCCTTTTCGTTTGATTTGCAAAGGATGATCTCTTTAATATTGGCGCGTTTGGCAGCCAGTATTTTTTCTTTGATGCCACCCACGGGTAATACTTTACCTCTCAGGGTAATTTCGCCAGTCATGGCCAGGTGCGATTTTACCCTCCGTTGGGTAAAGGCCGATGTTAGGGCCGTGAGCATGGTAACCCCGGCTGATGGGCCGTCTTTAGGCGTAGCGCCTGCCGGAACGTGGATATGGATATCCCATTGCTCAAACAATTTCTGATCGATGTTGAAATATGCTGCATGCGCCCGCAGATAAGCCAGGGCTATGGTGGCCGATTCTTTCATCACATCGCCAAGGCTGCCGGTTAAGGTTAAGCGGCCTTTACCAGGGCTTAAACTGGCCTCGATAAATAAAATATCACCACCAACCTGTGTCCAGGCTAAACCGGTAACCACACCTGCCGAATCGTTATTTTCGTATTGGTCCTTATCAAATATAGGCGCGCCCAGTATGCGCTCTACATCTTCTTTGCTTACCAGCGGGTTGTAGGCTTCTTCCATCGCTATGTTTTTGGCAATGCCGCGCACTAACGATCCTATCTTTTTTTCGAGGGCCCGCACGCCAGATTCGCGGGTATAATCTTCAACCACTTTTTCTAATACCGAATTTTTCAGCGTAACATCCTTGGTTTTTAAGCCATGTGCGTCGCGTTGTTTGGGTACCAGGTGTTGTTTGGCAATCTCAATTTTCTCTTCAATGGTATAGCCATTTACCTCGATGATCTCCATACGGTCGAGCAGGGCCGGTTGTATGGTGCTTAGTGAATTGGCTGTCGCGATGAACATCACGTTCGACAGATCGAAATCCATCTCCACATAATGATCGTAAAAGGTACTGTTCTGTTCAGGATCCAAAACTTCCAGCAGAGCCGATGACGGATCTCCGCGGAAATCGTTACCAACCTTATCTATCTCATCTAAAATAAATACAGGGTTGGCTGCACCGGCCTTTTTTAACGACGATATGATACGCCCCGGCATAGCACCAATGTAAGTTTTACGATGCCCGCGTATTTCGGCCTCATCGCGTATGCCGCCTAAGGCCATACGTACGTACTTGCGGCCCAATGCCTTGGCTATTGATTTACCCAACGATGTTTTACCCACACCCGGAGGGCCAACCAGGCAAAGGATGGGGGCCTTCATGTTGTGTTTTAATTTTAATACGGCAAGGTATTCTATAATGCGTTGCTTTACCTTATCCAGGCCAAAGTGGTCTTTATCCAATACTTTTTGGGCCCGTTTCAGGTCGAAATTATCTTTGGTAAACTCGTTCCAGGGCAGGTCGAGCAGCAGCTCCAGGTAATTGATCTGTACCGAATAATCTGCCGCGGCAGGGTTGGTACGGGCTAATTTTTCAAGTTCCTTTTTAAAGTGGTCGCCTACCTCTTTAGCCCACTTCTTTTTGGTGGCGCGTTTACGCAGGTCTTCAATTTCCAGGTCGGGCGAGTTGCCGCCCAGTTCTTCCTGTATGGTTTTTAATTGCTGGTTTAAAAAGTAATCGCGCTGTTGTTTATCCAGATCGGTACGTACCTTGCTCTGGATCTGGTTTTTTAGCTCCAGCATCTGTATCTCTACGGTAAGGTGCTCCAAAATTAATTTGGCGCGGTCGCGCAGGTTGCTAATTTCAAGCAGTTTTTGTTTGGCTGCCATATCAGCATTCATATTGGATGATATGAAGTTGATCAGGAAAGAAGTACTTTCGATGTTGCGGATGGCTATACCGGCTTCGCTCGGGATGTTTGGCGAAAGCTGTACAATGCTCATGGCCATATCTTTAATGGATGATATAGTGGCCTTAAACTCTTTGTCTTCTTTCGATTTAACTTCCTGGAAGGGTTGTATGGTGGCTTTGATATAAGGCTCGCTTTGTATCTCCTCCTTCAGCATAAAGCGTTTTTTGCCTTGCAGTATAACGGTAGTATTACCATCGGGCATCTGTAGCATTTTAATAATGAGGGCGATGGTACCAACCTGGTGCAGCTGATCAAAGTTAGGGTCTTCTATGCCTACATCCTGCTGTGCAACCACACCTATCATGCGGTCGCCTTTGTTGGCGTCGCGTATCAGCTTAATGGATTTATCACGGCCAACAGTAATGGGTATTACCACGCCCGGAAACAACACGGTATTTCGCAGCGGTAATATTGACAATACTTCGGGTAGCTGTTCGTTATTCATTTCCTCTTCATCTTCTGACGACATCAGTGGGAAAAACTCGGAATCTTCGTTTATTATCGGTAAAGCGTTCTTAAAATCAAATGGATCAAAACTCATGGAGTATCCTGTTATATTTAGTAAATAACGTCAAGTTGTCAGCCTGTTTTATAAAATCAGGCAATTATTTGTAGTTTTTGACTAACTTACGGTTAATGTGCTAATGTTTCAAGAGCTGTGCCAAGCTTTTATCCATCGGCAATAAATGTTAATTATTTTATTTAGTACTATTCATAATAATTTGGTACGAAAAGAGTTTACTACTATATTGAACGCCTAATATAGTTTTACCCCTGATGAGATTATCAGTCATTCTGTCTTTGTTAATTGTTTCTTCACTTGATGTCGCGCAAGCTCAAAACGCATATGTAAAATTAGGTCAACAGGCTTTAATGGACGGCGATTTTAAGCAAGCTGTGCGTCACCTGGAAAAAGCCTGCGTGGTAGATTCAACAAATGCAAACGCTTTGTGGATGTTGGGATACTCATACTATCACAGCGAGAATTACAAAAAAGCCATATCAACGTATTGCAAGGTGGTAGAAATAAAACCTACCGATTGCTCTGCTTATTACTACAGGGCCATGGCAAAAAGCTATTCGGCAAGGGATGTGCAGGCCACGCCGGCCGATAAAGAGAAATTTTTATTAGGGGCTATTGTTGATTTAACCAAGGCCACTACCATTAA
>NZ_CM001403.1:1873625-1878331 GCF_000166195.2 Mucilaginibacter paludis DSM 18603 | reverse complement strand
TTTATTGGCAAAAACAGGCCGCGTATCGGTTTTGCGTGCGGGCATCTGGAAACCGCGTACCCGTCCGGGAGAGTTTGAAGGTATTGGCAGCATTGGCCTGGAATGGTTGAAACGCGCTAAAGCCGAAACTGGCCTGCCAACCGCGGTTGAAGTAGCCACAGCCAAACACGTAGAAGAAGCCTTGAAAGGCGGAGTTGATGTTTTATGGATAGGTGCCCGCTCAACAGCTAACCCTTTTACCGTGCAGGAAATTGCCGATGCTTTAAGAGGTGTTGATGTACCTGTAATTGTAAAAAACCCGGTAAATCCTGATCTGTCGTTATGGATAGGCGCTTTGGAGCGTGTTAACAATGCCGGCATTACCAAACTGGCTGCTATACACCGGGGCTTTTCATCACACGAGAAAACAGCTTTCCGCAACGAGCCAATGTGGGATCTGGCCATCAGCCTGAAGACACATGCACCCGATCTGCCTATCATTTGCGATCCGAGCCATATTTGCGGTAACCGCGAGCTAATCCCTTACATCGCCCAAAAAGCGCTCGATCTGGATATGCAGGGTTTGATCATCGAATCGCATATCGATCCGTCTGTAGCCTGGACTGATGCCAAGCAACAGTTAACACCTTCGGCATTAGACGAGATCATGAGCCGTTTGGAAATCAGGAAGCCAGGAGCCGGTACAGCCGAGGTTAAAGATAAATTAGCTATTCTGCGTAACGACATCGATAAAATTGATGACTTGGTGATCCAGAAAATAGCTGAAAGAATGCAGATAGTTGAAAAAATTGGCAACTACAAAAAAGATAACGGTATCACCATTTTACAGGTTAACCGTTGGGACGAGATATTGCAAAAGCGTACCGCTTACGGAGCTGCTTTAAAGTTGAGCAAAGAGTTTACCGAAAAATTATTAGAATTGCTGCACAGCGAATCTATCCGTAAACAAACCGAGATCATGAATAAGGATGGTATCTCCGGATCTGAGCAGGAACACTTAACCCACGCCTAAGCAGCAGCGATGCAAGCAAATATCATTATATCAAAGGCAACAAAAACCTTGAGCGGTACCATACAACTTACCGGCTCAAAAAGCGAATGCAACAGGGCTCTCATTATTGAGGCCCTGAGCAAAGGCAAGGTTAAGGTGCTCAATATATCCGACGCGGCCGATGCGGTAACTTTGGCTGCGGTTTTAAAAGTCCATAGTCCATGGTCCATAGTCCATAGCCAGGCTGTGGCGGATCGTGAACCATCAACCATAGACCGTCAGCCTCCAACCATGGACCATGGACCATCGACCATGGACCGTCAGCCTCCAACCATGGACCATAGACTATCGACCATAGACCGTCAGCCTCCAACCATGGACCATGGACCATCGACCATGGACTATGTCGATATCGGCCCCGCTGGCACTGCTATGCGTTTTTTAACCGCCTATTTACCTTTGCTGGATAAAAACATCATCATTACCGGTACTAAACGCATGCAGCAAAGGCCGATAGGTATTTTGGTTGATGCCATGCGTAAGTTGGGTGCCAAAATTGACTACCAGGTTAACGAAGGTTTTCCTCCGCTTCAAATCCACAGCGGTTTTCAACAAAAAACGGATCGCATCAGCATCAAAGGTAATATCAGCAGCCAGTATATTACGGCTCTGTTGCTCATCGCGCCAAGCTTACCTTTGGGATTAACTTTGGAGATCGAAGGCGAATTAACATCAAAGCCTTATGTGGAGATGACTTTGGCCATGTTACAGCAAGTAGGTATACAGCATACATGGGACGATAACAACATTCATATCGCTAATCAGCCGTTTAAAGAAACTTCCATATTGGTTGAGCCCGATTGGAGCGCGGCATCCTACTGGTACGCCATAGCGGCATTGTGTGATGAGGCCGAACTGTTTTTACCAGCATTAACGCCTTACAGTTTACAAGGCGATAGCGTGATCACTGAGATTATGGCCAACTTTGGCATCACATCGCAATTTAAAGATGGCGGCGTTCACCTGCAAAAGGAAGCAAAACCTATTTTACGAAAGATCTTCGACTTTAAGGAATGTCCCGACTTAGCCCAGACCGTAATTGTGGTTTGCGCAGCCTTAGGCCATGATGCTACCTTTACCGGATTAGAAACCCTAAAGATCAAAGAAACAGATCGCGTTGCTGCGTTGCAAAATGAGCTGGCCAAAATAGGGGTGAAGCTAACCGAAAAAGGCCAGGTTTATAAGCTTGACTGTAGCGAAAAGCAAATCCCCGAAAAGGTAACCATCCGTACCTACGAAGATCACCGGATGGCCATGGCCTTTGCGCCTTTAGCCCTGGTGGTGCCGCAGGTGGAGGTAGAGGAGCCCCAGGTAGTAGAAAAATCATACCCGGCATTTTGGAGTGATCTGGAAAAGGCAGGGTTTAAGGTTGATGGTTATAGTATTGCGTAATGAGTATTGCGTAGTGCGATTGATTGATAAGCGTTACATTCTTTTTTCAGCGTCATTGCGAGGAGCTACGACGAAGCAATCTCTAAGCTGTACAGAGCGAAAATGCAAAACTGCTTTTCCTAAGTAGAGATTACTTCATACCTCGCAATGACACTTTATGCTGGCTGTCAATAATTTAATAAGACGTCATTGCGAGGAGGTACGACGAAGCAATCTCTAAGCTGTACAGAGCGAAAATGCAGAGCCGCTTTGCCTAAGTAGAGATTGCTTCGTACCTCGCAATGACGCTTGGAGAGAAAAACCGTCGTCATTGCGAGGATTTAATACAGGTAGTCTGTGAAAGGGTGAAACTACAACTGAGTACCGATTGTAGAGGCCACCGCACCGTACTTCGACAGGCTCAGTATGACACCCCATTTTTGTGCGTGAAAGCTGTCATCGCGAGTAATGATCCGGCCCAACCTGAAAAAAATAGGGATGGCGTTTGAACCTTATAGATTACCAAGCGCAAAAAGAAAAGTGCGCAAAGGCCAGACTGCACGCCGGGCCAGGAGTTGGCCTGGTGGGTGGAAGGATCGGGCAGTCTTGTACTTTTTGGTTACTTTTGTGTCAAGACAAAAGAACAAAAGCCCTTCGCGCGGCGATTGAGCGTGCCGATGCTCTAAATTAAGAATACTGATTATCAACGCAATAATAGACGCATTGATAATCATTGCTTTACCAAGACGTCATGATAAGCTGTAATTTACTGGTTTGTTTTTAGAAAAGGAAATTGTGTTTTATTCTATTACAAATTAAGGCTTGAAATTCCAGCGGACAAACTAAAACTATTCGTCATAGAGCCACATTTTTAAACAGGTGTATAATAATCAAACCGTACGACTGCATTTGACCACCATCAACATTCACCTTAACCATGATGGGTACGCTAAATAATAATATACTTATCCGTCTGTTTTTGTACTTGCATGGCCTGATACGTCAACTTTACGCTATATATTTGAAGTATAATTTTTACTTTTAATAAGTAATATACCATGATAAAATTAAATTGCTTTTTTTGTAATTCAATGGCTATTTAATCGTTGTACCCGGTAAAAAGGAGAAAATAATGGTGGCGATTTTTTTCGCTAACAAGCTTGCAAATGTTATTTTTTAACAACATTTTCATATAATTGCACGTTGTAGTTTAAATTAAAGAATAGACGTATATTCCATAAATGAGACAACTCAAAATAACCCAATCCATTACTAACCGGGAGTCGCAGTCGTTAGACAAGTACCTCCACGAAATAGGGAAGGTTGACTTGATAACTGCCGAAGAAGAAGTAATTCTTGCACAAAAGATTAGGGAGGGCGACCAGGCTGCGTTAGAGCGTTTAACCAAAACCAACTTACGTTTTGTTGTTTCTGTGGCCAAACAATATCAAAACCAGGGCCTCACCCTTGGCGATTTGATAAACGAGGGCAACTTAGGTTTAATTAAAGCCGCTAAACGCTTTGATGAAACCAAGGGATTTAAATTTATATCGTATGCGGTATGGTGGATCCGCCAGTCCATCCTGCAGGCCATTGCCGAGCAATCGCGTATTGTGCGTTTACCGCTAAACCAGGTAGGTTCGCTCAGTAAAATAAGCAAAGCTTTCTCCAAACTGGAGCAGGAATATGAGCGCGAACCATCGCCCGAAGAGCTGGCGGATATACTGGAAACCACCGTTGATAAAATATCCGATACGCTGAGTAACTCGGGCAGGCATGTATCGATGGATGCGCCGTTTGTACAGGGCGAAGAAAATACGTTGCTCGATGTGCTTGACAACCACGAGCCTAATACCGATTTCCATTTGATCAACGAATCGCTGGCCGAAGAGATTAAACGCTCGCTATCTACCTTAACCGAACGCGAACGCGAAATTGTAGTTTTGTTTTTTGGTTTAGGATCAAACAGCCCCTTCTCGTTAGAGGAAATAGGCGAAAAATTTAACCTCACCCGCGAGCGCGTAAGGCAGATTAAGGATAAGGCCCTGCAACGGCTAAGGCATACATCGCGAAGCAAAATATTAAAATCATATTTAGGATAACAGGCAAGGCCTTCCACAACCGGAAGGCTTTTTGTTTTAGATCATCGGAACGCTCAGTCGCCGCGTGAAGTGCTTCCTTCCCAAGTCGGTGTCCCCACCGACTTTAGTTCCCTATAAACAGGAAGCTCCTACCAGAGCTTTTTAACGGTTTATTTTTTACTCCAGCGGAGTAGCCTGTTTAT